>CABMCT010000058.1 GCA_902384675.1 uncultured archaeon
AAGATTCAATAATGCAGTTGCGCTGAAAGAATATTTGGAGGCGTTATAAGCGCGACTTAGCTTAAATCCTTTATCCAAATGTAATGGTCGTCTACGAAGTAATTTGGATAAGCTTCCCAGTGCTTTATATTCTTTTTTCTTGTAAATTTGTTCGAGCGCAAAATATTTGCTTCTATTTTGTCATGCTTACTTTTTGAGCCAGTCAGCCAGATTATTGCTTTGCATCCATCGTTTTTCGATTTTTCAATTACTCTGTCGAGCAGCTTATGTAAAATATCAGAGCCTCTAAACTCATCCACAATTCCGATTTCGGAGATGTAAACATATTTTCCATCTGCATAGTGTTCCGGCTCGTGGATAAACGGGACTGCTTTTATCTCGTTAAAATATTCAAAGAAGATAAATGCTATAATCTGGTCTCCTTCTTCTGCTATTATGAAATTTTCGGGTAATTTTTCAATCCACAATTCCAATGTTTTGCGGGGGCAATTAAATCCTTCATAATATTCTTTTTCCACTTGCTGAATTTGCTCAATATCGCGTAATTTTGCCTGCCTTAAAATTACCATAAGCGAACTTGTTCAAGAATTTATTAATGTTTTCGCAAAAAGAATTCGTCAATATCCGCCCCAACATCTTTTGTTGTCTTCAAATTCATATCCGGCGGAAGCACTTTTTTGTAGTTCTGCCAGAGATATCGTTCGTCCATAAAAACGATTATCCCGCGGTCTGTTTCCGAGCGGATGACCCTGCCTGCGGTCTGCACAGCTTTTGTTATCGCAGGATATGAGTAGCCGTAATCCCAGCCCCTGTTGAACTTGAAGTCATAATAGCTTATAAGCGCCTCTGTGAGCAGGTCGGGTTTCTCAAGCGGAAGGCCTACAATGACAACCGTATTCATAATTTTTCCCGGGAAATCGACACCTTCGTTGAAATTCCCGCCGATTACGCCAAGAAGCGCAGCGCCCTTAAAGTTGCCTGCAGCTTTCACGAATTTTTTATACAATTCCTGCTTCTCATCTTTTGACATATTAGGCCGCTCAAGAAGCGCCGGCTTAACAATGGAGCGCTCGATCAGCCCGAAAACTGAGTCGCGAAGAAAATAGCTTGGGAAAAACACGCCGATATTCCCGCGCGCCCGGTTTATGATTTTGACAAGATTGCCGGAAATTTTCAGCAGGCCTTCATCGTCGCGCTTTGTAAATTTTGTTGTAACGTCTTTTAATACAAGGCAAAGCCTGTTCTCCGGGGGAAACGGGGAAGTAAGAACCAGTTTTTCAGTGCGAGCCGGCGCAAGACCAAAAAGCTCTTCGTACATTTCGATTGGCTGAAGAGTTCCTGACATTAGAATCACCGAGTGGCACGCCTCCAGTATTTCCTTTGTGGCAATGCTCGGGTCAAGGCAATCATAGGTAATGTTGAATTCGCCTTTTCGCTCAAGGGATTTTCTTAAAATCCTTGCAAAGCCCATATCAGGGCCGTTCCAGCCGGAGAAAAATGACGCAACGCCTCCAAGAAACGATTTTTTCCTTTTTTCGCGCACTTTTTCCGCTGCCTCCTGGAGCGAATCCAGGAACGCTTCCCTGCCGCCGACTTTTTCAAGAACATCTGCAACCTCTCCTTTTTTGATAAATATTTCTGAAATGTTTCTGGCATTCTCGAATTTTTCTTTCGCAAGCTTTGAAAGGAACCCCGACACATACTCCAGGTCTTCTGCAAGCATTTTATTCCCGAATTCGTCTGCCTCCGAAACTGCCCGCTCAAGCTGGAATCCGGATAGCTGCGCTGAAAGAAGACCTCTTGCGCGCGAAGGGACATTGTGCGCCTCATCAATTACAAGAATGCATTCTTCGGGAGTTTTGCCGGACTTGCGCAGGAATACCTCGCGCACGGCAGGATGGAAAATATGGAAATAATCCGCGATAATGACGTTTGCATCCCTTGAGGATTCCGAAATTATGTCCGCAGGGCATAAATTTTTGCACAGCCTCTTTGCCTCCTCAACATGCAGTATTTCGTCCTGCAACCTTGCAAGGATTTTTCTGGCATCAGGAGTCATGCCGCCGGTTTTCTGCCATGTGTTATTTGAATATTCGCAGGCATTGTCCTTTTTCATCGCAGTGCAGTGGGCCTCAAAGTCCCCCTGCTGCATGTCCTCGGCAGCCTGCAGATTGCAGAGCCAGCGCTTTCCGATTATGTCCGAGACGCGTATTTTTGCTTCTGATTTTTTCTGTATTTCGCGCAAAGTGTCAATGACGATTTTATGCTGGCTGTGGCGCGGGGTCAGGAAAATTATAGTAAGGTTGTTCTGGAGGGCATATTGGAGCGCAGGCGCAAGAACTCCTGCTGTTTTTCCGATGCCTGTAGGCGCATTTGCAAGAAGGCATTTCCTGTTCTCCACTGTTCTTTGCACCGCATCCATCAATTGCCTTTGCCCGTCGCGGATTTTTGAGAACGGAAAAAGCGGGAAAGAATTGTCGGGCATAGCTTTTCTTCGGAGAATAGACTTATATGCATGAGTTGTAAGAGCTGCCGATAACTTTAAAAACATTACCTTTATATTAATGTAAGTTCTAACTAGGTTTTAACCCAGTATACGGAGAATGATTGAAAAAGGTGATATTTATCGCACGACGCTCAACAGGATTCAGGAATAAGACAAGAAGGCTTCTTAGCGGCGCAGCAGAAAAGCGCGTTACTGTGGCTTCAAGAATGAAGGAGTTCAAAAGCGGCGCAAAGGTCGTTGTCAGGATAAATCCTTCTATACACGACGGTATGCCTCATCCCCGATATTACGGGGCTCTTGGCACTGTTCTTGAGAAGCGCGGAAGAGCCTATGTTGTCGAGATTAAGGATGGCGGAAAAACAAAATGGCTTATTGCAAACGGCGAGCACCTGAAGGCGATTTAGTCCCGATTATTCGAGCATCTTGTTCATTTTCAACCATACATAATTATCTGGGTTGGAAAGCTTGAAAAATCTTAGAGATTTTTCATGATTTTCTTCTCCATTTCGGCTTTCTGTTCAGGAGTCATTTTGTCAAATATCTCTTTATGGACTGTGTTTCCATGTTCCAGAAGCTTCTTTTTGGCTTCTTCTGCACTGTTGCCTGTTGCCACAAAATTGCATTTAAAGCCCATATCGCTGCATTTTAAGACTTTCATAATAACACACCTCATGAATCGGTTAGGCAGGGTGTTTTAAATGCCAGCCACGGATAAAAGAGAAAATTACGGCAAATGCCGTTCAAATCGGTATCTGCTTAAAAGAAATACGGTAGATGATGGCGCTTATTGCTGATACTGAATCGTACGGGTATATATTTTAAAAAAAGCAAGTATTTTCATGGATCTGTATCTTGTTTCTTTATTAACATTCTTTCTTTTTTTCACTGGGCTGGGGATTTTGAATGCCAGCAAAATAAAGAACGCTATTAAAAAAAGCGTGGAGAAAATACACCCCCGGAAGCCCTCATATTCTTCTGAACGCGGCAAAACAGATTCAGGCGTTGGACAAAGCACAGAGGCAGAAACAGACCCGGAATACTTAAAACGGGACAGGAGCCGTTCAATCCCGTATAAGATAGCAGACCTTATCCCCTCCCCGGATCTTATTCCAACAATATATCAGGTATACAGGGAATTGAGGGAACTGAGGGAAAACGAGCCTATTAGTACTGTGAGGCTTGGGGAATATATTTTTTATCCTTATTTTTTTGAATCTTATGCAAGGTCCTTTGGTCTTAAAGGCGATGATAAAAAATCCCGGGTCTCGGCAGCAATAAAATTTGCTATGTTGGGGGACACGATTGACGACATCATCGATAAGAGCGGCACAAAGGAAGATGTTGAGAAATTCGCTGAAAAACTGTACTTGGTATATCAAAAAGCATTAAATAATGAGCCGCCGGAAATACCCGAAGGAGATACGCTTGAGCGCCTCAGCTATAAATTAATTGATAATCACGGCAGGTCGGGCTATGCGGTTTTATCCAAAGAGGATGTCGACGAACTGATATCACAAGCGATGAAGAAAAACAGCGATTGCAATTCTATTGAAGATGTGATGAATGTCTTTGAGACAACCGCAGGCACATACTGGACAAAGATAACGCAGATACTTTATCCCCATCGCCTGAACGAAGCCGAGAGAATAGCCATTAAAAAAACGACGTCTACTTACCAGATAACTGATTCTATTACGGATTTCAAGGATGACAAGGCCGAGGGAGACTCCCTTAATATGGTGGTCAAATTAGAGAATGATGCTTTGGAACGCATGAAAAAAGGCGGGGTACCGATAGATAAGCGTCGCATCCATTATGATGCCATGAGGAGAGCCATTGAGCTTAGAGAAAGGTATTTGAAAGAACATGATGCTTACTTTTCAAATAGTGATATCCGCCCTGAAGTAGTAGAAGGTTCAAGGAATTTTTATCAGAAGTATGAGAATTTGTTTTTGCTTCTGCAGTTCATTTATGCTCGCGAGACGCGGCCCTTTTATGAAAAACCAGAATCCTATTATTTTTCAAAATCAACTTCAAAATTAGTTCGCAATAAACCCGCTCTGCCATTATTTTGATGTAAACGGCATCCTTGGCATTTAATCACCTTACTGGATAAATTATCACAACGCTGTATAAAGCAATTGACCACAGTGCTGTCGCGCACGGTAGATGACGTATAATACAGACAACAGAACCATTTAACATTTATTAAACTTGAACCACCAACTCAAAATGAGATATTTATGAAAATCAATAAAAAACAGAAGGCAGAAAAAACAGGAAACGAAATTGAAAAAGACGAAATAAATAAAGTGGAATCCGATTCTTCAAAACTTCATGCCCAGAAATTCGTGCCGGATACTTCAGCAATAATCAACGGCAATGTGACAGACCTTGTGCGCGAAGGAAAACTTAAAGGCGAGCTTGTCATCCCGGAATTCGTGATATCCGAGCTTGAAAACCAGGCAAATCGCGGCAAGGATATCGGCTTTGAGGGGCTTGAGGAACTAAAGACAATACGCCAGTTGGCAGAGGAAAAGGGCATAAAGATGTCCACTACGGGAAGAAAGCCCACAATCGAGGAAATTCAGCTTGCAAAATCAGGAAGAATAGACTCGCTGATAAGGGATATTGCGCGAAACATAAAGGCAACTCTTGTAACCGCTGACATGGTGCAGGCACGGGTTGCAGAAGCAGAAGGTATTAATATAATTTATTTCAAGAAAGCAGAGATAGAAAGGCTTAGCCTTGAAGACTATTTTACCCAGGATACAATGTCCGTGCACCTGAAGGAAAACTGCACCCCGAAAGCAAAAAGAGGAAGGCCGGGAGCATTCAAGCTTGTTGAAATCGACGGGGAAAAATTGACCGGCGATATGCTTGAGGACATGGCCCATGAAATTTTTGAGAAATCAAGGACTTCGGGAGGGCTTCTTGAAATCGATTTGAGGGGCGCTACAGTCATACAGCTTGGCAAATACCGGATCGCAATAAGCAGGCCGCCGTTTTCCGAGAAAATGGAAATCACAGCAGTCAGGCCTATTGTAAAAGTGGACCTGGAAAAATACAAGCTTTCAGAAAAGCTTTTGGCGCGGCTTGACGAGCGCGCAGAAGGAATAATTATCGCAGGGCCTCCGGGGCACGGTAAAAGCACCCTTGCGCAGGCGCTGGCAGAATTCTACATGAAAAAAGGGATGATTGTAAAAACAATGGAGCATCCGCGGGATTTGCAGGTGCCCCCCGAAATAACGCAGTACGGGCCGCTTAATAATGACATGGCAAATACAGCGGACATCCTTCTTCTTGTGCGCCCGGATTTTACGATTTATGACGAGGTCAGGGGCACAAAGGACTTCAAGATTTTCGCCGACATGAGGCTTGCAGGAGTCGGGATGCTTGGCGTGGTGCATGCAACGCAGGCAATAGATACGCTTCACCGCTTCATCGGCAGGATAGAGCTGGGGCTGATCCCGCAGGTTATCGACACTATCATATATGTGCGCGACGGGCAAATCAGGCAGGTCTATACGCTGAGCCTTAATGTAAGAACACCCACAGGAATGACAGAGGCAGACCTGGCAAGGCCGATTATTGAGATTTTTGATTTTGAGTCAGGAAAAATGCTTTACGAGGCCTACACTTACGGCGAGCAGACTGTTGTCATCCCGATAAAAGACAGGGCAGAAATTTCAGGGATGAACAAGCTTGCAGAAGAGCGGCTTTATGAGATTTTAAAAAAGCATATCAGGAACCCCCAGGTGGAACTCATATCAGCCAATCGCGCAATACTTCGCGTCGAGGAAAAAGACATTCCGTATGTTATCGGAAAAGAAGGGAAGAATATCGCAGAGCTTGAGCGCATTACTGGGATTTCATTGTCTGTTGAGCCTATTATCGAGACGCTGAAAGAAGAAGTGAAAGCCGAAGTGTTCGAGGCCGGAGGATATCTTTCAATTGTTGTGCCACAAGAATATGTCGGCTCAAAAGTGGATATTTACAAGGGCGATGAATTTTTGTTCTCTGCAACAATCGGCAAAAAAGCCCAGATGAAAATCAAGAAAAAATCCGACCTGGGCGAGCGGGTTTTGAAGGCGGCTGCGCTGGAGAATTTGAGGGTGCTTGTGGGGTAAAGCCAGGTATCCAAAAATTCCCAATATAAATCTTTCTTTGCGATATTGTATCATGGAATTCGACATAGGCACATACTGCTCTTCTGCGCTTCGGCAATACTTGAGGGAAAAAGGCATTATAAACAAGCCCACCTTTTCTCTTCCTATCAATAAGCATCCTATTTTTGAATACCTTGATTTTTTAAGAGTGGCGCATAAAGAGGTGTATTTTACAAGAGAGTTTCACGTCGGCTGTTCAGATGATGATAGGCCTCCGAATATCATATACTCCTCAAAGAAACAGAACGGCGATGAAGTATTGTATTTCTATGCCAAGCAGCAGATACATAACGGAATTTTTTGGAAAAGCAACTATTTTCACGATTCTGAAGGGCGCAGGGATTTGGATGCGGTTTCTGAGGCGTATAACAATCCGCTGAATACACATGAGCGGCTCGTTATCGGTTGGAGAGGTCCTGAAAATTTGCTTGGAGCAGGAAGTGGAGAGATAATGACCGGAGGTTCGTTTGAGATAGATTTTGCCGATGGCGTATGGAATGCGGTTTCAGGACTGGACTATTTTTATGACCGGGAATTGAGGAATAAAGAAATAGAAAGAGCAGTGTTCGGCAGGTTCATTGAAGGCACGGATTCCCCGTTCAATCGCGCGGATGTAAAAGCAGTAATTGTGGATAACTGCGGGATGACTGCCTCTGATTTTCTAAAAACAGGGCTTACTCTTTCGGATGCGGTTGGCGAGGCAACCAAGATAATGTGGCCCAAGCTTAGAGTAGAAGCTTCCGAAGAAAAAGCCATGAGAGATAAGCTTTTTGCAAATGTGCAGATAAATCAGGAAATCCCTGATGCTGAGCTATCAATAGATAATGCCTAAACCCTTATCGGCGTAGGCATAATCCTCTTGCATGTGCACTCTTCGCGCGACTTTCCGCAGCCTTCGCACACTCCCTGGATAATAGTTAATCGCACATTCTTAGAAGTTATAATATTAGCGATTAACTAGATTGCGAATTTAAGCACAAATGAAGAATATTATAAAATCCCTTAAATCCGCAATATCCATCTTCCGCATTTGCACGGAACGCCGTGTAGAACTGACATGATAGAAATTGTTGTTTGCGATATATAAATTCTTTCTTTATTTTTGCGGTTGGGTTGGGGGCGACGTATTCAACAGTTCGCATCTCCGCGAATCAAGCTGCCGAACATAAAAGTTATTCCCACAGCCACAAGCGCGACAATTATCAGGAGTGCATAGCGGCCGACAAACGGAATTCTTGACGAAAGCTGCGTTATGGCAAAATACACAATAAGAACTGCAAAGACAATTTTGCCTGCCATTACAAAGTGTTCGCCGAAGTCCATTTTAAGTCGCTGAGTATTATTTGGCGCCAAGGGTATAAAAGCGATAGCACCGAAGCGGAGAGTTCACGAAGCCGCCTATTATTTAACAATTTCAACTTTATCCGGATTAAACTTGGGAATAGCAATCGACAACATAATCAAATTGCCACTATCCTGATATATAGAATTTTTAGGGATGCAAACCAAATTTCCTTTTTTCACAGGGAAATTCTCACCATCAATTGTAAAAGTGCCTTCGCCTTCAAGAATATAATAGTAGGTGTGACTTCGGATATTCTTGCATTTTTCATTTTCACCGGACAATTTGATTTTAGCAATTGTAATCGAAGGCACTTCATTAACAAGAAGCTCCTTCACAAATACATTGGAAAATTTCATTTCCTCGACTTCATCTTCGTTAATCACTTTAGCCATGTAGAATAATGACCTGCGATAATATTTATTCCTTAGGCGCCCCGTCGATAATTAAACCGCCTAAAAAGTCATGGATGAAAACAACTTCTTTTTTAAACATAATCTTTTCATGGCCTTCGAATTTTGTAATGTCGCCTTTCCACTCACAAAAATATTCCCAATCTCCATTTGTAAATTTTTTCGGGCCGCGTGGTTGGAATTTTTCTTGTTTTTCGCCTGCTGATAAAGCCTTTTTGAGAAAATCAAATGTTTCGTGAGAAAATTTAGAATCATTTTGGAATTTCTTGGCCATTCCCCCACCATATATCTGAGTCCAAAAAGGCTTTTTATTATGCCAAACAACTTCGCGCCCCCATGATTGAAAAAATCCTGTGTAGCTGTCTTTATAACACCATTCGCCATCTTCAAATTCCAATTCTTTGAAGCCGGGCTCTTCCGGGTCAACTTCAGGACCACCGCCGGCGTATGTTGATATTGTGGCTTTTCCTAAAAAGCGGTTTAATTCTTTCAACATGTGTATTTACTCCTTATCCTTAATCCCCTCGGTCGTGACCCTGAATATCGCTTCCCCGTCCGGCAAATTCGGCGAGTCGACAAGCTTTGCAATTCTTAAATCGCCTTTGCTTTTTCGCAAATAAAGCCTGAATGTGGACTGGTGGCCGACGATGTTTCCTCCAATCGGCGCAGTGGGGTCGCCGAAAAGCATATCCGGCCTTGACATGACCTGGTTTGTTATGTACACTGCCAGGTTATACGTGTCCGCCAGCTTCTGCAATGCGTGCATGTGCTGGTTCAGCTTCTGCTGCCTGTTTGCAAGCGTGCCCCTGCCGATATAATCCGAGCGGAAATGCGAGGTTATAGAATCCACGATTATCAGCTTCACATTGTTATCCTTCACCAAATCCTTTGCCTTTTCGACAAGCAGGAGCTGGTGGTCTGAATTATACGCCCTTCCCACATGGATGTTTGCAAGCGCTTTTTCAGGGTCCATTCCTGCCGACTGCGCCATCTGCATTATTCTCTCTGGCCTGAATGTATTCTCTGTGTCAATAAACAGCACTCCGCCTTCAAGGCCTCCCTGCTCTTTTGGCAGTTGGGCATTTATCGAAAGCTGGTGCGACAATTGTGTTTTTCCTGAGCCGAAAGCGCCGTAGCATTCTGTTATTGCCTGTGTCTCGATTCCTCCTCCAAGAAGATTGTCAAATTCCTTGCTTCCTGTCGAAAGCTTTCCGATATTTTTGCGCTTCTCAAGAGCAGAAAGCCCGGTCTCAAATCCCAGATTAAGCGCAGAGCGCGCCTCAATAATTATTTTTGCAGCAGTGCCTTCCCCCAAATCCGCAATTACTGCAATCTCCGCTGCGCTTGCAGTTGCAATTGACATCAGTTCGCCATATCCGGCTTCTGCAAGTTTTTCCGCAGTTTTGGGACCTACGCCGGGCAAATCTTCAACACGTGTTATTTCCTTTTTTGACACTGTTTTTGTACTCACTTCGGGCATTTCTTCGACTGTTGTGATTTCTTTTTTTGCCATTTTTAAACAACTCCTTTTTCTTTGGTTTAAAAAGCTTGCCATAAGGCATGATTTTCAAACAACTCCTTTAGCATAATTTGATTATTGCACGCTGACTCCGGCAGCCTTAAGCTCGGAAAGAAGGGCATTGCATTCTGAAGAGACATTTATTGCCTTGACTTTATGCACTGCAAGCTCAAGGCGGTTCATCATTTCGTTTCTCCTGACAAGCGCCTGGATGTTGTATGTCTTTCCGACAATGTTCAGGTTGTTCCATATCGCGCGCTCGCCGCTTATCATAATAGCTTCGTCTATTTCCTCTGTGCTTTTGCCAAGCAGGTTTTCGGCAGCCTCCCTGAAAAACGCGGCATTCATTGAAGCATAGCCGTCATCGACCATTGCCGAAACCACAAGAAGCTTGTCGGGCTTTGCATCCTTGTGCTTTGGGCAAAGCATGCCTTCAAGCTTGTCCTTGCATACAGAGCATGTCCGGTAAATCATTTTCCGCTCGAAAAGCTGTAGTATTGTTGCCCTGATGCTTACAAAAGTATTTTCCGAAACATTGTCAAGGGTCATGTCCTTGTAGTTGTCCGATTGCGCAGGAACCTCGCTTACAACGTCTATTTTGACGTCGCTGTTCCTTTTTATTGCGCCGTATTTGCCAAGCTGCAGCTCTGCCCTTCCGAAATTGTCTTTTCTGGTGTACGCATTGGTTATTTCAACAATGTCGCCGGCTTTAAGTCCACCTTCTTTCGCCACTAAATCAACATTTTCGTTCCAGAGAGGCAGGCGTATTGTTCCTGTCTCGTCTGCAAGAACAAGATTCACAACTTTTCCTTTGCCGCGCTCTGTCTCAAATTCCCGGACTTGCGATATCTGGATTATTTTGCCAAAGAAATTGACTCGCGACAGTTCGGCAACAATATTCTTTATCTTAAGGACATTTGCAGCAGGCTTTATCAGGTCAACGCCAAGCTCGCGTCCGACAATGTATGCGGCGCCTATTCTTGAAACCATGCCGGAAAATTCAAGCTCCTTGTCCTCTATAAGCTTCATAATTTCAGCGGCATCTTTGCCTGTTTTTGTCTGAATTTCCTTTATTATTTGGTTCTCGTCCAAGTTCATACTAGGAGTTATCGAGCGGTATATTTAAAGGTATCTGCTTCACTTTGCCGATAGGAAGGTTCCCCAGAACCTTCAGCACTCTTGGAAATTGATATTTCCAAGCTTTTGAGGACTCCAAACCTCAAAATGGATTAACCTCGACACAGTCGAGGTTAATAAATCTCGCGATTTCTTAACGCTTTTTTGGCTACGCAAGCTCGCCAAAAAAGCTAAAATCGCTCGACTTGTGATTAAGATGAGGTACCGGTTAAGAAAATATATCCGTCTAATGTCAGTTACAATTTCGGCATGCATAGATATATATACCTCCTCCTACAATAATAATACTATTTCCGGCCACGTTACCAACTGATTTGTGCTGGAAAGCTATGAAAAGATTTCTGGTGTATCCAATGACGCGCGTTATCGCTGTTACAGGAGGAAAAGGCGGTGTCGGAAAAACGACAGTTACCGCAAATCTTGGTGCTGCTCTTAATGAGTTCGGTCAAAGGACTCTTGTTATTGATACAAACCTTACGACGCCTAATCTTGGATTCCACCTCGGCGTTCCGCTCTATCCGAAAACGCTTCACGATGTTCTGAGAGGCGAGGCAGATGTTGACGAGGCAATGTATGTTCATCCATCGGGCCTGAAAGTCATACCTGCAGGCATATCCATGAGCGACCTGAAAAACACAAAGCCTGACAAGCTCCAGAAAGCGGTTGCCGATGCAGCTGACGGACATGATGTTGTTTTTCTTGACTGCGCAGCAGGTCTGGGCCGAGAGGCAGTTGCAGGCCTTAAAGCAGCAGACGAGCTTCTTATTGTTACAAATCCCCAGCTTCCTGCAGTTACAGATGCGCTAAAGACAATAAAGCTTGCAGAAGAGCTGGGTGTTGGAATCACCGGTGTTGTATTAAACCGCGTTCGCGGGCATTCTTCGGAATTGTCTTCTGCAGACATCGAATCGCTTTTAGGGCACCCGATAATTGCATCTATTCCAGAGGACAATACCGTCCATGATTCCCTTGCGGCAAAGACACCAATCACAGCTTATGCTCCGAGTTCAAAATCCGCGGTCGAAATGAAACGGCTTGCGGCAAAAATCGGCGGAATCGAATGGCAGCCGCCTACGAAGGGAGGGCCTGCCATGTCGATTTTCGAGCGTATTTTCAGTTTCCTGAAGATATGATAAAATACGCTAAGCAGTTGAGCGTTTATGGAAAAGCACTATGGCGGGGCAAGCCGGAATTTCGTAAATTTGATGTTCTCTGTACTTCTTGTAATCGGGCTTCTTGAATGGGTGGATGCTGGCAGCATGCTCCAGTACGTTCTCTTCCTGTTCACGTTTGTCTTAATCATTGCATATTGGAGGGACCGCAAGCATATCCGGCATTACCCGCCAAAGAGCACTGCCGGATTATTGGTTGATGTCCTGGCAGTGTTCGCTCTTTTCCTGGTTGTACGATCAGCGCTCCTGCCTTTAGGATTCTACTTTGCTGCGCTTGCAATACTGCGCGCAATCGATGCACTGGGAATTTCGCGCGCGATTTCAGAATATGTGCTGAAAAATGCTGACGCCAGCCATCTTAAGTTGCAGCGCTCGCTTTATTTTCTTGAAGCATCCATTTATGTGCTCTTTGAGGGGCTCACTTTCCAGTACGGGTTCCCGTATGTCGTTGGATTGACAGCATTAATATTAGTCTGGCTTTTTGGCAGGGTTTCTGAAGGAGTTGTGTAATCAGGCGTTTTCGTATTTGCCAGAACTCCGGATCTAAATCGCTTTGAGATTAATTAGGTCGTCAGGCGCTAGTGCTTTATTGTAGATGCGGGTTTCGTCGATTGTGCCGTTGAAATGCTGGTTATTAGTTATTGAAAAACGATGTCCGCCTATGTTTAGCTGAAAATCGTTTGACTGGATTGATCCGGAATACACTGTAGAATTGCAAAGATTGCCGTTTATGTATATTTTCAAAATTCCCGGATTAGCTACTCCAACAACGGATGACCAGCTATTCAAAGGGATCGGATTAAAGCAATTAGCAAAATAATTTGAAGCGGCACTAATCCACGAATTAGTTCCGTTTCCGACGAAAAATGATACTGTGCTTGGGAACGTGGTATCTTGCTGATATCCGAAACCATATCCTGTTGGCTCATTATCATTACTTTTATAAACGAATTTTGCCGTATTCGCCTGCCCGTAGGGAAATATCCATGCCGAAAGAGTTAATTGATTGCCTGTAATGTTTATGCTTGGAGAGTCGGGTATACTGACATTCCTAGCAATCCCGTCAAAAGCCAAAGCATACCCTGACTTTCCATCAACCCACAGGGGTCCGGAGATCGCAGGTAATAATGTTCCGTCATTCCCGTTCCCGGAAGAATCATGAGCAGTCGTACCCTGTCCTTCGTCAAACTTCCAGTATCCGACCAACCCGTCCTTTCTCACATCAGCCATAACATTCTCTGAAACATCAACAACCCCGTTAGTAATCCGTACAGTATGTCGTCCATACGTCAAA
>CABMCT010000059.1 GCA_902384675.1 uncultured archaeon
AAACCGCGTTTAGGGCTTCGCCCGCGTACCGGTTCAGTTTTCTGCCAATAAGCGCAGCGCCGTTTTTTACTCCGTTCATAATTATCATCTGTTACTACATATATGTACTGAACTACTATTTAAAGGTTTGGTACAACGCCCAACAAACCTTTAAAGCTTGGAGTGAGCGAAGCGAAACGAGATGATTTCCAACAATTCGCCAATTGAGTCAGGTTGGAAAGCTTCGAGTGCAGTGGAACGAAACGAGATGATTTAAAGGTTATCCCTGCCTGTTTTATGTATTATTATGCGCGGGGCGGGTATTTAAAGCTTTGTTTAAGCAGAAAAGGGTACGGCGGGGGACGAAGTTCTTCTATTGCAATGCCTTCTCAAAATCATTTAAATCAAACAGAAATAAATTCGGTTCTTTAATTTTTTCCTTAAAGCTCTTGGCAAACACTGCGTAGTATTCCTTTCTGTTGTCGCTATTCCACTGCACAAACTTCGTTTTTTCTTTCAATTCAGCCAGAATCCTTTTTGCATCGACCTTGTTCTGCCATTTGCACTCGCAGAACAAGATTTCCTTTGAGCTATCGTTGAGCGCAACAACATCTATATCATACACGTTATCGCCTTTTTTATTCACTGGAATTATGCCCCACTCCTTTCCTATTCGTGTAAAGGCAAACGGAAGCTCTTGTTTTTTGTTCAATTCCACAAGGAACTCTTCGCATACGTCCTCAAAGGCCTCTCCAAGATATGTGTTAAACTCGTTTCTAAAGCGGGATAAGCTGATTATGCCTCTTTCGATTTCCGCTTTATATGGATAGACAAACATTGTCCAGAACCTGAAAAATTTATCAGAGACTTTAAAGACTGCCTTTTTTGTCTTTTCCTTCCTCAACGTGACAGGCTTTGTTTTTTTGATAACCCCAAGCCGCATTAAGACCTTTAGGTACTTCAGTATGTTTGTAATGTCCACGCTTGATTTTGAAGCTATTTCGGACAGTTTTGTTGCGCCCTGCGATATTGCAAGGACTATGTTGAGGTATGTATCGACTTCCCTTAACTCTTCCATCAATAGAAACTCTCCTTCCTCGTAAAGTATGCTGCCTTTCTTGAAGAATGTTGAATTGACATTTTCCTCAAAAGGCTTATCGGGGCTAAACTGCAAGAGGTACAGAGGTATGGCGTTGGTGCACGAATACGCCCGCACCAAGTCCTCGACAGAGTATTTTGGAAGAAATTCCCTTAATGTAAAGAAGCTTAAAGGAGAAACGTCCCATTGGCCTGTTCTTCTGCCATAAAGCGGGCTTTTGTACCCTAAGACTTCTGTTTCCATTAAAGAGACGATAGAGCCGGACAATATGAGCATGACGTTTTTCTTTAATAAAAGCTGGTCCCAAATAACCTGAAAAGTTGAAATTATAGTTTTATCTTTCTCAATCCAGTAAGTAAACTCGTCTATTGCTATGACAAACTTCCTTTTTGCGTCAATTTTTTCAAGAATTTCGGAGAATAGTTCCTCAAAGCTTTTTGGGCTCCTTAAATGCACGTTTAGCGCCTCGGAAAACTTGTCTTTGAATCGCTCAAGTTCCAGAGACATGTCCTGCCTTTTGCAGAGATAATAGAAGAACGGCTTTTCTTCGATAAATCGGGTGATAAGCTCTGTTTTTCCCACCCTGCGCCTGCCGTATATGACAACAAAAGAGGCGTTTCTTGCGAAGTATTGGCTTTCAAGAAACGCCAGCTCGTCCTTCCGGTTTACAAATTTTAGTAACATGTTACTAATTATCGCTCTACTAATATATAAAGCTTTAATCGTACTTGTAAGGCGGCTCGCCCGGAACGCACTGCCCTGCACAGACAGCAGGGCTTCCGCATGTAGAGCATCCAGCGCTGCCACCGCCTCCGGTTCCACCAGTCCCTCTTGAATCGCAATAATAAGCATATTGTGCAGTTATCGGATTCGACGGGTCTGTTTTGGGGAGGTTTGCATTAAGTCCGTCTTTTTCCAGAACATCAGCCCCTCCGCATGCCACAGTTGTTTGTTTGCATTTGAATGGGTCGCATGAGGTTTCCTTGATTTGCGAGCCTGAGCCTGCATATTCGTCAACCATCCAGTTCGAGTATACGGTTTTTCCATTGGCATCAGTCCCTGACGGCGTATCATAGCATATTTCCGCAACATTGACGTGCTGGCCCTGTCCCTGCCCCACGCCTGTTTTTACAGCGTATTTGGCGCAGTTGAGGTTGCAGTTCTTTGTGTCTTTGACTTTGAGCACTCCGGTTCCGCTGCTGCCATCGCAGTAGTCGCCGGAGGGGTTGCAGGAGTTGCAGGGGGTAAAATCAGAACATTCACAACTTAAACGTTGGCAAAGACCGTTTAGGCATGTGCTTAGCTGTCCATTATACGTACAAGGCGTTCCATCAGGTTTATTCGATGCACTCCATCCTGAATTTCCACACTTCTTCTCTTGGCATTGCGTATCTGTTCTTGGGTCAGAAGTATCCTGGGAAACATAGCCCTCTACAAAAGGGTAAGAGTCCGTCTGACAATAAAGCTTGGATGAGTCCACAGGTGCAGGTTTAGGCGTATTTGAAAAGCCAGTAGTCATGCAATATTTATAAGGGTCAAGAAGATATCCGTTTTGACAGCTTATTCCAGAATAACATGTGTTTCCTGATGAATAGGGAGTAGCGCACGAATCGGTAATTCCCGCCAGATTATCGCCGCATACCTCGCAGGCATTTTTCGTTGCAGCGCTTGCATTTTGCAGAAACAGGTAAAATAACGGAACAAATACAATTAAAGATAAAACAAACCCCCTTTTCATCGCATTACCTTTTAATTATAGGAAGTTGTTTATTTATATAGTTTGAATTAGTCCCTCGTACTTTGAGAAGTCAGAGTTTTCTATAAATTGTTTGCCTTAGTCATTGATATGAGCTACCAGATTTGTCGTGACTGCCACCGATACCTATCGATATCTGAAGTTATTTCTTAAACTTCGAGAAATCAAATTCTGCGTAGAATTTCTCCATTTCTGATTCATTTACATAAGAGAGATTTTTTTGAGCACTCTTAGCAAAACTATCAGCATATGTTTCATTATCAAAGTTACTTCTATTAGTTCTGTATGCAAGGTTATGCCCGCTTTCATGTGCTGCAGTCATCACGGCCCCACGTATGTTTTTATATACTTTTAGCCCTCCATTTAAATGCTCTCTTCCCCAGTTTATGCCATCGATACCTGCACCTGCTGTTTTTAACATATCTGTGCTTTTAATCCACTTATTATTCTCTTTTATAAACTGATAATCCGGCGGACTGTATTTTTTTGCAAATTCTAATGTCATCACAACGTTCTTTTGGAATTCTTCATCGCCGATTACTTTTATTCCGTCATACATCAAAAATGGTTTCTCAGGTCCCGTCGCCGTCTCGTTCGCGCTCGCATTCACAACCGTATCAGGGGAAAGCGGGTGCTGCGGGGAGGCCAGCACTTGAACCTGTGTATCAGCAGAAGAGCTGCCTATATGCTCAAGATAAGCAATCGTGGCGCTAATATCTTCCATTCCCAAATCGTATTTCTTTGCAATTGCCAAGCCGCCTGCTGCAGCAGTTGCAACTCCGA
>CABMCT010000060.1 GCA_902384675.1 uncultured archaeon
CGGCAATCTTGTGCTATCAGGGATTTGGCAGCTTAGCTATGGAAAGCATAAGGTGAAGATTACTAACGGAATTGCTGATGTTACGCAGAATGTTGTGGCTGAAGTGAGTAAGGATGGGTTGGTTGGTTACTGGAGTTTTGATGAAGGGACCGGGAGTACGGCTTATGACGGGAGTGGGAAGGGGAATACGGGAACTTTGAAAAACCTGACAGCAGCAACCTGCTTTATCAATAATGCATGCCCTTACTGGACTAGTGGCAAAATTAGCGGCGCGCTCGGCTTTGACGGAATCGGCGACTATGTTGAAGTGCCTTCCTCTGCCGTAGGAACCACCAATCAGATGACAATCTCGTTATGGGTTAATCCAGGTATCCAATTGCTTGGAGCGTATAGTGATAGCAAGGATATCATAAGGTCGCAGTGTTATGGCGGCGGACTCTGGAGCATCTCAACTGCACCCGGATTTAATACAAACAACCAGTTAATGATGCAGATAGGTTGGATTCCGGGCGCCGATAGTTGGTGGTCTCCTGCAAATGCAGTGGCGGTGAAGAACCAATGGAATCATCTGGTCTTAAGCCTTAACAGGGACACGGGCAAGGCGGATTTTTACAGTAACGGGCAATTTATTGCAGAAACAACACAAACAGTAGGCATAAAACCAATAACCACCGGCTTTCATATTGGCTCCGACTGCGCAGGACCATTCAACGGCATAATCGATGACGTAAAAATCTACAATAAAGCGCTGACACCCGACGACACAATAAATCTTCGGCCGGCTTGATTGCTAAAATGGATATTATTTCAAACTTGCGCGCCCGTTCAGCCTGTCGATAATTTTCTTATCCAGCGCATAATCCACAATATGCAGCGCGCTTGCAAACTGGGTATAATTGCCTATTTCGACTTTCTTGCCGGTTCTTTTGGCTGCATACCATGCGATAAATTCGGAAAGCACAAGGCCTCCCGCCGCATTGCTTGGGAATGCCATTGCATCGTGTGCCCGAAGCGCCATAAGCGGGAACAGGAACCATCCTTCTTTTACTTCGGAGAAGCGCGCCTCCTCCCTTTCGCGCGCATTTGATGAAAGAAATACTTTTAATTTCTCGCTTTCATCGTCGCTCAATCGCGGGTTCAACGACTTATCGCGCTTTCGCTCCTCATGTTCAACAATCCCGTAGCGCACAAACCTCGGATTCGGCTGGTAATAGCAAAAGCATGGATTGTGCATATCATACGGCGAATCCTTTGCAAGGTCTATCGAAGGAACCTGCAAATTCACATACAACCTGTTCGAGTTGCCTATGCCGTCGGCCACTATTGTAGCACAGCCTTTTGCAAGCCGCAGGAGCGAATTGAACGTCTTTGACTGCACTGCGGACATGCCGTCGTAAAAACCGAGAACATCCTCGAATGCAGGAACCTTTTCATAAAACTTTTTCTGCATTCCATCGACCAGTTCCCGGATGCTTTGGAGCTCGTACTTGTCCCTGCACGATTCAAAACCATAAGCAGTAAGCCTTGTTCCGTAAGAGTATTCTATGTTTTCAATCAATTTTGGCACTGTCTTCTTTATCTTAGGGTCGTACTTCACGTCAGAAATCGGGAACAGATAGACCCACCGCGAATATTTCTGAAGATAGTCCTGAGTGCCCTCGTCATTTTCAATCCAGGCCTGGGGCTTGTAATCCTTTGGTATCCTGTCTTTTTCCACATTATTGATTGTTATGGAAACATTGGTGCAGTCGAGTGCCATTCTTGTGCTTTCCTGCTTTCCCCAGCTGCCGAACTGCATAATGTGGCCCTGGATATTTGAAAACGCATCAGAGACAGTCATTGCATTTATCGAAGTCCCGGAAAATGCGCCGTAGCTGTCAAAAATCGCACCCATCTTAAAAAGCGAGAAATCAAATAGCATCGGCTCAGGTGAAACAGCGCCTTTGTTGTATAAATGGTATTTTCGCCCTTTCACGCTCATATTATACGCATTCTCGGATTCCTGCATGCACATTCTTGTGACAAACCCGATTATTTCGATATCAGAACACTTCAGTAAATCAATCGCCTCGACCTGCTGCCTGAACCTCTCTATCACTTCCATCGGAAGGTTCTTCAGGTACGGAAAAGTAGGGCAGATGGTGTTCCTGACCCTGCGGTCTTCGTCAATGCCAAAAAGTAGGAGGGACTTGATGATATCGCCTGCAAAATGCCCCGAATCATTGCCTGCCAAAATTATCCAGCGGATATTTGGGTTGTAGACTGTATTCGCAATAACAAGCTCAACCCCGCGCGGAGTCATGCACGGTCCGGCAATCCCTGCGCCCATGTGAATTGCATGGCTTTGTATATTGTTGTTCTGCGACGGAACAATAACAGAAACAGGATTCTGCGGGTCTGCAACCTCGTAAGTCCCGGAATTCGGGGGGAATTTTTTAAGCAGCTCGCGAGGGACAAAAGAATAGTTTATCGAAAGCGGATTTCTTTGGAAAAACAGCCATTCGTTCAATGATTTGGAATAAATCTTGAATTTTGGCGGAAGGGATTTCAGGTTGACGCCGGGCTTAAGCCATTCCTCGGGCTCAAGATGGATATACTCCTTTGACAAGAAATCATCGATATCTTCCTGGCGCTCCATATGATTTATTGATAAGGAAAACTTAAAAAATCAGGAATTTAAGCTTTTAGAATAAGTTTGGTTTATGGATTGCTCCACATCCATTGAACATGAAATCATAGATGACATTTTAACCTCCAAGGACTACCGGCAGCATAATAGTGTTTGCATTAGAAAGAAAAAGAAGTTTGAAAAAGCAGTGGCTTCTGTTCCTCGAATAAAACGTGTTATATCTCCCTGTATAAACGATGTTTTAAGCGATGCTATTCTGTGCATTGAGAAGAACAAAAAATTGGAAGGAATGAATACGGGGATATTATACGAAAACATAAAGAAAGCTTTAGAATCAAAAAAAATAGATTATATTCCAACCAGCGCCGTTGTTGAAAAGTTACTTTTTGACGAATCTATAAAGGTTCGGGAACTCATAGCATCAGATATCGCCACGAACATAAGCAACATAAGCATTCCACGTACTGAAGATAAAAGACCTGAAGAAATAAATCTTAAGAATATTTATGACAGTGTGAAGAAGAAATTAAAATCCAGTAAAATGCCGTATACTCCGACTATGGATGTTGTTGAAATGCTTCTAGAAAAAAATCTTGAAGTCCATATTTATGGCATCTTACATTCAAATAATGAACTTAGAAAAAAGATAGAAAATATCTTAAAAAGTAATGATGATAACGCCCTATCACACTACCAGAAAGAATGTATCCAATATTTCCATGATATGAAGACGACGTTCAATGACACACACCCTAGATTAAACTATCAAAATCCAGCACCATTTCATAATGCATTAAAAAGTGCAATAAACGTATTGATTGTAGAATATTATCGAGGATTCGTATAAAGTTCAAATAAGCTTTCTAATCTCGTTTATCCCCGCATCCGTCCTCACTCCCGTCGGCGAGAAATGTGTTCTTGACGCTTTAAATCCTGCCTTTTGCAATTTCTCAACAAATTCGTCGATACGCGGCGGGTTTGTATGGAAAACTGATGACAAAAATCCGATTTCATACCATGGCGCGTCAATCAAAGCTTCGTCGCGAATCAGGCCAAGAATTTTTTCCAGGCGCTTGTCTTCGACCGCTTTTGATTTCTGGAAAACTTTCGAGCAAAATTCCGCATCAAATATTTTTCCAGTCCAAAGGGGTCCTGCATAATCTGTTTTCGCACTGCAGTTCGGGCAGGCTTTTTGGCAGTTATCGGGCGCAAACCCGCGGTATCCGCATTCTTTACAGTAAATAAAGTAACCAATGCTTTTGACGCTCGCATCAGCTGCGGATTTTGACTTCCTGACTTTGCCGAAAACGCGGAAATAATGCAAATCAGAAAGCGATAAAACAGGGATGAATCCCTTGTCGTATTTTGCGCATTCGCGGGCAATGTTAGCAATAAGGATTCTTATGCCCAGCTCATGCTGGACATCGCATCGCAGGGGTTTCGCGCCGTATTTTCGCAAGGAAGCGCGGGGATAAGTCCCGGAAAGAGGCGCAGTATCGGTGGCTGTAATTGCAAGCATCCCGCTAATCGAAACTACGCGCGCGCCGGAATCAAGAAACGGGAGCGGCGTGCCAAACGGGTCTATGTCGATAAAGTCTATTTTATTTTTGCGGCCTGATAGAAAAACATTCGCATCTTCCTGCTCCACTACAGCATTTTTTATTTTGTTCTTTGCGATATTTTTTTTGATAAGCCTTATTGCAGTCGGGTTGAGGTCCGAAAACAAAATTTCCGAAACACCGCTGACTTCAAGAGCATATCTTATCCCGCGAACGCCTGTTGCCGCAAGAGGGTCTGCAACTGTAATTGGTCTTTTGATATCTTCTGCAAAAACAGAAAGCGTAAATATCGAAATATCGCGGTTAAGCTTCATCCGCGGATTGTAGAACACAGCTGCCTTTTTTGATATCTCGGAAATTTTCCCGCCATATGCAAGAATATGCGCTTTGCCCTCGACAACCTGTGAAATCGACATAGACAGTTAGTGGGTAAAAGGGCTTTAAAAGAATTGCTGCAATTGTGCATTATAAAGGCTTGGCAAACTGCTTGAGGTCTTTCTCGGCGTCAATCAAATAACTGAAAGGTATGCCCAAATGCGGTGCCTCTTTTCTCCGGTTTACAACCACGATATAGCCTGCAACCTCTGCCCCGGTCTGCCTGACAGCCTTAATCATATGGCCAAGGTTCCTTTCTTTCAGGCAGATATCTTCAACAAACGTGAGTTTGTCGGTTTTCTCCGGAACATGGCCATCAAACCAGGGATTGTTACTATAATCTTTTGGAGTTTCCCTGACACGGCACTGCTTGAGGTTATAAAGCAATTCCATGGCTGTCGCTATCTGTCCGCCGCTATACCCTGAAGTTGCCACGCATGTCGTCTCCTTGTCCATCTGCTCAAAAATTTCGCCGCAAACAAGCCGCAGAATCGGGGGATAGCCGAGCAGGCGCTTGATGTCGGCGTCCACGCTTGAAATAGATGGGTCTGCCTCCGGGACATTGTAGATTAATCCGAAGTTATTCAGTATTTCAATCAGGTCTTTCTTCATGGAATATTTTAGAACGTATATATTTAAAAATCTATTTTTTATTTTATATGTAATAGATACAAATAGAATAAAACATGGCGCTAAAGCCTCAAAACCCTTGATACGCTTCCCTCCTTTACAATGCGAAAAACGCGGTCGGAAAACGCCTCGAGCTCGCGCTCATGCGATACAAGAATTATCTGCCTGCATGCCAGCTCTTCAAAGACATCGCGCAGATGGTTCAGCTGCTCCTTGCTAAATCCGTCCGTGGGCTCGTCCAGTATTATAAGCCCCGATGAATTCATCGAACTACACACTCTCTTTACAATGGTGTTCAGGGCAAGGCGGTACGCAAGGGCAACGGATGTTTTCTCCCCTCCTGAAAGCGCGCGGATATCCTGCTCGTAGCCGTTCTGCACAATTGCCGGGGTGAACGCATCATTTATGGAAACGTTTATCTCTGTATCTGCCATCAGGAGGCCGAACCATTTCCGGAAAAGCGAATTGAACTCCTCGTTTATGCTCATCAGGACATGCTGCTCTATCGAAGCAAGCGCATTGGAGAAGTACTCCTCGAGCCATATGCGGGTTTCGTAAATGCTTTCTTTTTCCTTTTTTTCTGCATCTTTTTTGGCGAGCTTTTCGCCAACTGCCCCAAGGTCTGACTCAAGCACTTTTATTTCCGCATTTGCAGAACTGACGGAACGGATAATTGCATTGCAGCTATCCTCGGCTGTTTCTATCTCTTTTTGGAGTGCATCAATTTCAGATACTATCGCGCGGCCAAGTTCAAACTCGCGTTCCTTTGATTCGCACTCAAGCAAAAGCATTGAAATTTCTTTCGATAACGCAGATATTTTCCCGTTGCTGTTTTCCTCCATTTTGACGAGCATATCTATTTCGCGCATTGCATCAAGTATCTGCATCTGGTTCATGGCGTATTTCTTAAAGTCCTCTGAGATTTTCGAAAGCCGTGCCTCCTCCTCTGAAAGCTTCTTAAAAACAATAAGGTTTCTTGACAGGGTCTGCCTGAGAGCGCTTATTTCATCAAGCTTCGCTTTTGCAGTCTCTGCTGTTTTAAGAATCATCTCGCGCTCTTTTTCTATGATTGAGCGCGCGTCACTTTGCCTCAAGAAATCGACAAGCCCATCTTTTGTTTTCAGTGCTTCGCTTTCCCTCAAAACTATTTCTTCAAGAGAACTCTGGAGCTTTGCCAGTTCCGCATTTATTGCTCCTGATTTTTTCAGGAAATGCCCCGGGTCGATTTTCTGCTCGCAAAACGGGCATATTTTATCATCTATAAGCTTCCTGAATTTTTTGGCAGAATCGCTCATTATTGCGAATTTCTCGCGCAACAAATCCGACTGCTTGCGGAGTTCTTTTATCTGGCCTGAAAGTTCTTCTTCAGTTTTATTTGTAGGCTTGGCTTTGCGGTCAAGGAAGGATATTTTTTTATCAAGAAGCGCTATGTCGCGCTCCGTAGTTTTAAGGGATTCGTCAAAAAGTTTTGATTCAGAAACAGAGCGCTCAAGCCCCCCGATGCTTTTTGAAAGAAGATTTATTTTCTCGCGCACATTTTTTAGTTCCCCGGAAATCTCTGCGTCGCTTTTTTCAGTAGGCTTTTTTTCTGCTTCAAGCTTTTTTATGTGCGCCCTCTTCGATGAAATCTGCGGCTGGATCTCGGAAACAGAGCGGTTCAATTCCTCGACAGCTGCCTTTTTATCTGCCATTGTTTGCTTAAGCCGCGGAAGCTCGCCCGAAATCTTATCAAATACCCCCTTTTTTGCGCGAAGCTCAGCCATTTTTTTCCTGTATTCAAGCAGCAGCTTTTCAAAATGATTTTCTTTCGCGAGAAATCCGGAAATATCCAGGCGCTTTTTCTGCACAAGAGCGGATTTTTCTTTTTTCTCAAGAGCCAGGGTATCTACATCCTTCAGACTTCCGAGAAGAAAATTCTCCCGCTCTTTCAGGTGTTTTGTAATAATGCCGCAATTATTTCTTGCAATCCGGTATTCTTCTATGCCGAATGCCCTGCGCAATGTTTCAAGCCTCGCATCTTCGGGTAGTTCAAGTATTTCTTTCATCGCCTCCTGTGGCGTAAATACTGCATAACGGTAAATGAACGAAGTTGCCTTCGGCGAAGGGTTCTCGTTGAACTTAAGGAGCTTCAAGACTTCGCGCTTCATTTCCTCGGGACTATATTCTGCACGCGAGCCGTTACAGATTATGGAACATTCCTTCTGCGATGCTCCTGTTTTTTTGCGCTCAAGAGTCCTCCTGAACATCACTTCTTTTCCTTCAAGGTCTATTGCAAGGGTTACCGCGCCTTCTTTTTCCCCGTTTCTTAAGATAAATCCGGACTTTATATCGCCAAGCCCGAAAAGCGCAAACTCCACTGCGTAAAGTATCGTTGACTTGCCGCTGCCGATATCGCCCTCAAACAGAATCACGCCTTCTGGAAACTCGATTCTCTCTTTTTTGTAGCTCCTGATATTTTCAAGCTCAAGCGACTTTATCATCATTGGGATTCACCGATTACAAGCGCACTAAACGCGCTCCGCTTTATCTTAATTTCATAATCCGATTTTGATTCCCCGGTGTTTTCGGCTTTAAGAATGGATAAAAGAGATGCCGACAGAGCGCAGCCCTCGCTTTTAGAAAGCGCGACATTCTTTAGTTGCGCCTTTTTCTCAAACAGGCCAAGGCTCTCCTCGAATATTTTTTCCTCGATATCGCGCCGGTCCGCCCCCTTTATCTTAAGCTGCTCAAGCTCGCGCGAAGAAAGGGAATTGTGATTGAAGTACACTGCGCTTGCGCCTTTTTTTAGAAGCATATTCTTGAGTTCCCCGAAATTTATATCAGAGGGCTTTCCGCCGGACAACTCGCCGTAAACCTTAAACAAAACAATCGACGGTTTTTTATCAGAAAATGCTTCCATGCGGTCTATCATTTTCTTCAGCTCCTCGGCCGCAACATAAGATGTCTTTTCCCCTGCATTGTAATGCAATGAAAGAATGCTGCATAAATCCATCGGCTCAAAGCGCATCCCGATTTTTGAGGAAGAATCAACCTCTACAAAATAGAATCCTCCGGGCTCTGTCGAAACGTTCTCCAGGTCGCGATAATCCCTGCCAAAAAGATGCCCTGGAAAAACAAATTTCCCATACTCCGGAAAGTCGCGCTCCATTCTCTTGTGGACATGGCCTCCTGCATAATAATTAAAATTCTTCGGGAAGTTCGATAAAGGTATGCCGTCTGACATTGACAAAAATTCCGGCTTCATCTCGTTTAATGTGCTGTGAAAAAGAAAGAGCTTGAAGTTATTGTTTTCGTTTTCTTCAAGATGCGCGCAATCAAGGTTCTCGTAATAAGTCCTTTCTACGCCGCGCTTTCTTGCAGACATGCCGGCTAGCCTTGCTCCTGTTTTTTTGTCAGTGAAAAAAGAAAGCCTGATTTTTCCTGTATCCGTTACATCAGCGCTTACGACCTTTTTCAGCAGGCCTGCGCTTCCAAGAATATCGATTATCGAGATTTCTGTTGCGCTGTAATCATGCGAGCCGTAAACAACATAAATCGGGATTCCCAGGTCTTTGAGTTCTTTCATTTTGCGCACAGCGCGGTCCACAACAGCCATGTAAGGGAGCGCGATTTCAAAGAGGTCTCCTGCAATGATTATAAAATCTACGCAACAGCCAACGCACCGGTCAATTGCTTTCTCAAAGGCCTGTACGTTCAGCTCGCGAAGAATGGGGTCCCTGAATGCTCCGAGATGAATATCCGCAAAATGGGCGAACTTGAAAATCATGAATGCTTTCTTGGGGAGGAATGTTTAATAATAAATACGATTGCTTTAAAATCGACGACAACAGACGTTGATTTACCTGATAAACACGGTTTTCTCCTCTTTCTTTTTCCCCATTTCACTATTATGCCTTAGTTCCCACTTCCTCTAAAATCTTTTGAAGTTTCTCCTTGGCTTCAGGCAAATCCTCTTTTACAATATATCACACGCGTTCCGCATTAACGTCAAAGTAACCATGTATCAACTTGTCTCTTGTTCTGGCCATTTCAGCCCACGGCGCATCAGGATGGGCTTTCTTGAAGTTATCAGGTATGTTTTTTGCTGCTTCGCCGATAATTTCAACCCTGCGGATTACTGCGTCCTGCGCTTCATCATCTTCTATGAATTCGTCCTTACTCATACCCTCTGTGTACGCCTCTATCTTCTCAATACAAGTTATGATATCCGTCAGAAAAACCAATATGCTCTTAATCATATGACCTTAACCTCTTCCTCAAGTATTTGTTTTTTCAGGAGCGGATGAATAGTAGAATATTCGACAACATCAACTTTTCTTCCAAGCTTTTTTTCCAAATACATTTCAAGGCGAACTAAATCAAACAGGCTCTTCTTTCCCTTAAACTGTATCAGAATATCTATGTCACTAGATTTTTTTGCTTCTCCCCTTGCATAAGAGCCGAATATGCCTGCACGGACGACATCATTGCGCTTAAGAATGGGAACGATGACCTTTTTGATTCTTGCTACATTATTTTCCATCTGAATCACCCAACAAATTAAATACTAATTATATTTTATCCTATAAAAACCTGCTTTTCCTTTTTCGCGCTTTGTTCTTTCGAATCTTTTTGTTCCTTCAACTCTTTCTCGTAATCCTCAAATCTCGGGATAATTATCGGAATCGCGAATTTCGTGAAAACGCTTGAAACAATCGCCTCGCCGGTATCAAGGCTTGCTATGGAACGCGAATCGGTGCTTAAATCCTGCGCGGCGCTCTCAATTATTGCAGTGCGTTCTGCCAGCAATTCGTTGCCAAGAATTATTTTGGTGTTCATGTTTGTCAGAATCTCGCGCGGGATTGCGCTTGAAAGCTGCGTGACTGCAATCAGGCCCACCCGGAATTTCCTTCCCTCGCGCGCAAGAGTGGCAAAGATATTTCCCCCCTGCATTGCTTCTGCCCCCAGGACCCTTGGCGCCTCCTCAAGAACAATAGAAACAAGGGGTTTTTGGTCAAGCGTTCCTTCGCTTTTGTAGAATTTATAACGCTCGAAAACTTCTGCTGCAATAATGCTTGCAATAAGTATTTCTGTCTGGTTGGACAGGCTTGAAGTATCGATAATCACTTTTTTCCCTTCCTCAAGATGCCTGACTATGTCCTTTATTGTTGATTCGCCTCCTGTTGCGCCAAAAACAGAGCTTCTGCTTTTCATTGCGCCTGATTCGTCGGCATAAATATTCAGGACAACGCCAAGCTTTCGCTTTAGCACCCCGACGGTACCCTCGTGTATCCCTTCGCTTGCAAATGCAGACGCGTCAGAGCGCATCACCTCGGTTAGCCAGCCTGTGCCATACTTGCGATGAAATATTTCAAGCGCATCTCTTTGAGCATCAGTAAAATCAAGGACTCCGCGAAAATGCCATGGCTTTACAACAGAAAGATTGATTAGGAGGCTATACGCTCCTCTTGCAGGCTTCGGGGAATACGACACAAGGTTTTCTTTTGCACGGGAGTGGTCCTTTAATCCGAATGATGTTCTTCCGTAATATTCGTCGTGCGGATCAAGTATCAAGACGCCTGAATAAGAAGTCGAAAGCAGGTTCCACAAAAGCACTTTTACAAGATTGCTCTTGCCCCTTCCGGTTGTTGCAGGAATCAGGACATGGTGTGTCAGGGCTTTTTCCCCGTCAAGAACAACAGGAATTTGGAGAGTCTTGCTCGCGCTCCTGACATAGCCGATAAACATAGGCTTTGTCCAGTCTTTTTTGAGCATAAAGAAAAGGTCGTCTGGCCGCACATTCCTGATCGATGAAAAAAATACAGGAAGGGACTTGGGGATTTTGGGAACATTATTTTCAACAGTTATCAGCGCTTTTACAACAGCAAGGACATAATTGCGCAGGTTGTTCTCAAGAAATCCCGTGTCTTCGTGCGAAAAGCCTTCAAGGGCGAGACCGCTTGCCATTTCTATTGTTGATGCAGGAATCTGGCTTCCATATTTTAAGTCATAAACCTGCAAAATTGTTGTCGAGCCGCCTCCATTCTCTGCAACAAGAAGGTCTCCAAGCCCGATGCTTTTGCCGCTTTTTTCCCTCACAAGAATTTCGCCATGCTGGCCGCTTATTATCTGGCCGACAATTTCAAAAGACTTTTCAGGCATAATCTAATTCCTCATAAAATAATCTCGTTCAAAACATCGTGCGCATCAATTGAATCCGAAAGCTTTTGAATCGAATCCAGCGCGCCCTTGTTCTGTAGGACGGATGACAGCATTGCACGATAATTCCCTGCTTCCTTGAAGCTTATTCTTGAGGAGGCATCTGCATCTATGAGGCCATAAGGGTATCCCAAAAAGGACGCGTCGCATGAATTCTTGGCAGTTTGCGAAAGAACGGAATCGATAGTTCCATGGATTTTCGCCAAGCTTTTATCTGCCTCGAAGCGGAATGCTCTTGACGAATTCTTATGCAGGTTGCATACAAAAATTTCCGCATCATGAACATGATTTTTGTTTTCGCAAAGCGGATGATAGAGCCACGGAGCGCTTATTTTGTTTTGCTTTGAGAGCTCATTAACTGCAGATACAAGAGGAAAACCGGTTGTGGTAAGAAGAGCACATGTTTTTGCAAGCGCGCATAAAGAAACGTTTTTTCTTTTCGCGGCATCAAATGCTTTTTTTGCATAAAGCTCCTCGCCGCAAACCGATGCCTCAAGCGTGCCGTCGCGCAAAAGTATATCGCCGGAGCCGAGCTCTTTTTCAATAACCTCTGATGCAATAGACCATTCCAGATATCTGCGCACAGCGCTGCCGATTACTGATATGCTTGCCCGGAAATTCTGCCGTGCAGCCAAAGATTCGTCAAAATAATCAAAAGAGAAGGTTTTTGGCAGAAGGTGCGCATGAGATGATTCGGACACGGGAATCAGCGCGCATTCATAGCCGATTCCGTTTGCGCTCGCCGAAGCAAGGGATACTGAAAAGAACTCTGCTTTAGAAGAAAGAACGCGCGGAGCAACCCTCTGGTTTTTCTGGAATACTGAAAAATAGCCGCGGATTAGATGCACCGAGAAATTTGAGGCGCGCAGAAGCTCAAAATTCCCTGCATCGATGAATGCTATTTTTGAGGAAGAATTCTCTGCCCGCTCTATCGGCCTGAAATTTGACGCGCTGAACGGCTTTGAAACATATCTTTTGTCCGCAAAATCGGGCATGCCAAGACCGGTTTTTCCCGTTGTGCGGGCTGCAAGAATATCCGCTGCTTCCATGAGGGCTTTAAGCATCAGTAATATTGGGCTTTGATAAATTAAAACTTGGTATTACTCCCTGCAGCAGTCCACAAGCTTGTTGACGACTTCGGAAATCATTTTGCTAAAAGTCTCCTGCTTTTTCTCTGATTCAAGCATCGGAGGGTCGATTTTGCCTGAAGGCGCCAGGTTGAGGTTTATTGCCCAGAAAAGAGAATAAAGCTCGTACGCGGCCGCAAATAGCTTTTCTGCCTCTGCCTTGTTTTTATTGGTCAGTTCCTTTGTCCCGACTTCGATAAGCCGCATGCTTGCCGCAAGAAGGTGCTTTGATATGCACCATTCCTCCCCCTTCGGGTCTTTTACTATTTTTTTGAGCATTGTTTTGCGAAGCTCGCGCACCGAATAAAGCATATCCAGGTACTTCTTCTCGTTTGTCTTCATTGCGGAAAAATAGAAATGCTCCTCAAGGCTCACAAGGTTCATGATGGCGATGCTTAAGTCCTCGCCTGCTGAAAGGTCCGCTCCTCCTGCTTTTACTTTCTGGAGCTTTGAAAGCCATTCCTTGACAGTATTGTCTTCCGTTTTCATAGTTAATTCCTCAAAATCCGTTAATATCATAGTTTCATTACATAGTTCCTTTCATTGCAAGGAAAAGCACGACTGAAGAAAGGATAAGCAGCCCCACTGTCAGGATTACTCCCTGGAACTGGAAGTATACGTGCCCGTTATTCCTTTTTTTCAGGAACTCGTGCAGATAGAGGCCTCCGACTGTCAAAACTCCACCGATAATGCTTCCGAAAAGCATTTTTGGCATCCACCATACGCGGTTAAAAATCGAGCCCGGGGAGCCGAAGTAAAGCATGGGAAGGTATATGTTCTGCGGCACAACAGACTCTACAGGAACCACTGTAAGAAGAAACGAAGCGATAACTATTGCCGCTGTCTGGAAGGGGATGTATCTGTTTTTCAGCCTGCGCCCGAGCCATAGGCCTGTTGAAACCGCAAACGCGCCCACGAAAATGCCGACAACAGAAACATCCACCCCAAGAGCCGTTGCCGCAACCGCACCCACGCCTATTGCCCCTGTACATAATGGACAATGGGCATATGCATTTTCTGAAAGCAGGGCAATCAGGGCCACGACTGCAGATATCATTGTAATTCTGTTTGCCTGCGACATAACTATTACATTTGTTGTAAAGGTTTATATTATTTTATCTGCACGGGGCCAAAATGGGCGCAACTATCGAAAATCATGAAAATCTTGATGCGATTGTTCGATTTTCAAGCTTTTTTATTGCATAGCATCTTTATCGCAACAAAAAACAACATTAATAAAGCTAATGTTCCATAGATGGTATTTGTGATAGTATATGGCGAAACGAAAAGATCCTGCAGTTGACGCAAGAATGTTTGATAACGTTTACGTATGCATGAGGTGCAACGCCACTCTGCGCTCGCCAAAGCCTGTTGAAAAAAGCGGCGCAAAATGCAGAAAATGCGGCTCAAAGGGCTTGAGACTCAAGAGAAAGCACGTCAAAACCACAATGTAATGGAGCTTTTGCATAATTGCGCGAAACCGGCACGCTGTGCTCTTTTGGATTCTGGGTGGAGAGGATGCCCTTGGTTTCTGGCTTGATTTCAAAGAAATTTAATAATTTAACGATACGTATGGCAGACTTAAAGGCAGGAATTGATATAATAAGGCCAGTTAATTGCTTTTTTGCGGGCATTTCGGCGCTTGCGGCAATGTACATAGAGAACGCTTCTTTGGCAACAGTATTGTCTGCAACAGGGCTTTTTGCCTTTGTCGCAGTCGTGCTTTTATGCGGCGCAGGCAATATTTTCAACGATTATTTTGATATCGAAAGCGATATGATAAACAAGCCGAAGCGGCCTCTTCCTTCCGGAAGGATAAAGCAGAAAGAAGCAATGGCGCTTGGTCTGGTTCTTGCGTTTTTCGGAATTGTTGCCGCATACCGGCTGAATATTAATGCCCTTCTCCTTGCAGGCGCAAATCTCGCAATACTTTACACATACAGCAGGATGAAGGAAACAACTCCCTTCGGAAACATTGTCGTGGCTTATCTTGCGGGATCGGTATTTCTATTCGGAGGCATAGCAGTATCATCCGTACAAAAAGTATGGATATTGGCGCTTCTTTCCGCGCTTGCCACATTTGCGCGCGAAATAACAAAAGACATCGAGGACATAAAAGGAGATAAATTCAGGAAAACCACGCTTGCAACGTATTACGGGGACAAGGTTGCAGGAATTATAGGTGGCTCTATCCTTATAGCAGCCATATTCCTAAGCATACTTCCTTTGAGGATGCACATCTTCGGCGCAAGATACCTATACGGCATATTTGTTGCAGACTGCATATTCGCATACTGCGCATACCGCCTTGTTGCAGAGCCGACCAAATACGCATCCGACAATGCGCGGCTTGAGAAAGTAGGAATGTGGGCGGCGCTTGTGGCATTTATTGTTGGGGCGATGTCATGAAAATCTTTATGTAATCGTGCGGATTTTGGGACAATGGGTTCCCAAAAGCTTGGAAACCGCGGTTTCCATGATTTTCAAGCTTTGCATACCACGGTGCAAAAAATCGCTTTTTATCTCCAATTCTATCGCGCTCACGTCCTCAGAACTCCTCTTATCTTGTCGATGTTCCCCTCAATTCGCTGGAGGCCGTCGACTGTTGTGTTAAGAAGGGCTGTTCCGCCGTCGCGGTTCTGCGCGAGATTCTGGAGCGTTTTTCTCATTTCAAGAGAAGCCATTTTCATGTCGCGTAATGCAAGCCTGATTTCCTTATACCTATCAAGACTTACGAAAGCAGGAATTTTCTGCCCTCCCTGCGGCTTCTGGAATGCCGCTTGTTTTGGAGCCTGGAACTGCGATTTTGGAATAGGCATCGGCACGATTTTTTCGTCCAGGACCTCTTCAGCCAGAAGCTTTTCCGGGGATTCCATGTCTTTTTCAAGGTCTGAGAATTTCTGCGGGTTTGCAATATGCTCGGCAAAAGACGGGTCAAGCTCCTGCTCGTCAAAATCAACATCATCCGCTTCTTTTTTATGGGCGGGTTCTGCCTTATTTTGAGGAACCTCTTCTGGTTTCTTCTGCACTGCTTTTTGCTCGTTTTTCTTGAAAAGACCGCCGAACACCATAAACTCACTTATGCGTATAATATAGCAGAACTTGTTTATTAGCTTTATTCTGTAGGGCATCAATTCTTGCAAAACCAAAGCGCTCAAGCTGAATTATCGCGCCGACGCCCTCTGAGAGTGCTGCTTTCTCAAGGACTCCTTTTTTTGTAGTCCCATCTGGCATCCTGACTTCTGCCTGAACTATTTCTTTTTCGTCAGCAGGAAGCCAATGGATAAAGCGCTTGGATGAGGTGAATTTAAGCAACTCGATTTCTTTCCCGGTTATTTTTACGGGCAGCATCGCACCCATCAGCATGACTTCTTCACCGGGTTTTGCATCGCTTTTTGAGACATATATTTCCTGTGCGAGCTTCAGGGTTCTTTCTCCCATTTCCGGGTGCTGCGGATGTTTCCTGATTTTGAATATTCCGCCGGCTTTTGGTGTTAATTTAAGCTTAACCGGCGCATCGACAAAGAAATATCGTGCTGCTTTTGGGTCAACTATTTTGCGGTTAATGCTTTCAAGAATATTCATATCAAATGTTGTCTCGCTTTCAGAGACTCCAAGAGAAAGTATGTATTCGCGTATCGCTGCCGGCCGTATGCCCCGCCTTCTGAATGCCATTATTGTGGCAAGCTGAGGGTCGTCAAAGCCGCTATACTTGCCCTGCCGTATTCCTTCGTTGATTTTGCTCTTTGAAACAACCATGTCCTCGGTTGTGACAAACTTGCCGTAGACGCGCGTCTTCGGGTATTTCCAGCCAAAATAGCTGTAAAGCACCTTCTGTCGCAGCTCTGAAACAGCCAGGTCTTTGCCGCGGATAATATGGGTTATCTTGAATTCGAAATCATCAATTGCCGACGCAAAATCAAGCATTGGCCATACTTTGACCGATTTATCTGCCATGGGGTGCTCGGGCTCGTCGATTATGCGAAAAGCAACCCAATCTATAACTGCAGGGTTTTTAGCCATTGACAGTATATCTGGGCTAAAAAGCTTCGAGCTGTCAGCGAGATGATTCTTCTCAGAAAGGTCGGTTTTTATGCGAGCGACTGCCTCTCCCTGTTTGTACTTCCAGTCAAGCATCATTTTCCAGCGCTTCATATTCTCGGAAACAGAAAGGCTCCTGCAGGGGCATAACTTCCTTTTTTTGCGCGCGGTCTCGCTCCATTCCTCCTGCTTGCAGGTGCATATGTAAGCGCCGTTCATTTCAAGAAGTTTTTCGAAATATTTGTAATACGCCGGAATACGGGCAGAAACGCGCTCTACTCCATCATATTTTACTCCAAGCCATTTGAGGTCTTCTTCAATCCATGCATATGCTTCTTTCATCGGAAGCTTGTTCTTGTTTTTCGGGTCGCTGTCATCGAAGCGCAGGATAAGCTTTCCGTCATACATCTTCGCATACTCATCGTTAAGAATTGCCATGCGGGAATGCCCGATATGAAGAGGGCCGTTGGGGTTCGGCGCCATGCGCATAACAACTTTTCCGGCAAGCGCACCTTCAAGCGGCGGGAGTGCTTTTTTTTCAACGGTCTCCTCTTTTTCCGGAATGGAAATCTTTAATTTTGATACTTGCGCATTTTGCTCTTCGACGGGCATCGAATTTATCTGTGAGCACGCTTCCTCTATCAGCTTCATTGTTGCCGGGACATCCTTTCTTGCTTCAGGAATGCTTCCAAGAACTTTGCCTGCAACTGCTTTAGGATTTGCCTTTCCCCCGAATGAAATTGCATTCAAGAGCGCGATTTTTCTAATCTCGGTTTGAAGCTCGCTTGATTTTACTTTTGCCATATAAAAATACATTACTTCCTACAACTATAAAAACCCAAAGAGACAAGTGGTTTTATGGAAATCTCGTTCAGCACAGAGGAAATCAGGGATATTGTAATATCGACAGTTGCGCTTGGAATCATTTTCTCGATAGGCAGGGGATTGTCTCTTATGAGCGTTGCAATTATAACGACAATAGTTGCGCTCTCGTTTATCCCCCACGAACTTGCGCATAAGTTCGTGGCAATAAAATACAAGTGCTTTGCGCGCTACGAAATGTGGAGAAGCGGGCTTATCATCGCGTTATTGCTTGCCATTGCGACAAACGGCTCTTTTGTGTTTGCTGCCCCGGGTGCCGTGGTGATATACACGACATACCAGAACAGGTACGGCATCCATCATATCGTGCTATCAAAGCAGCAGAACGGCCTGATTTCAATTGCAGGAACGCTTACAAACATAAGCATTGCGCTATTATTCGGGCTCTTTGCCCCGCAGTTTTTCCTGACAAACAGCATTGTTAGTATCAATCTTTTCCTTGCGATATTCAACCTGCTTCCTGTCCCGCCGCTTGACGGCTCAAAAGTATTCCGCTGGAATGCGCTTGTGTGGCTCGGAACAATTGCGCTCGCGTTCGGGTTGATTTATGTGATTTAAGGATTCTTACTCCATCGCATACACTCGAGGCTCAATGTTCTCTGCAGGCAATTCCACCTTGTTTATCTCATCCAGATTGTCAAGCGCATTCATCTTTATCATTTTCTGCGAGATTGTGTACAGCACATTATCGATATAAAGCGACCGTTTTATCTGCGAGTTATAGTCGTAATAGTTTTCATTTTTTGAATCCGTCGCATTCTGGTGAGTTATCTTTCCTTTTAGCGAAATCCCGTTTGTAAGGTCTATGTTAAAGACATACGCTGCCTGCTCGTATTTGCCCTGCCAGTAATCCTGGCCTGCGGCCTTTATCGGGCGGTATTCCGAAACAGGTATCACAAGCAGGTTCTTTTCCTTGCTGAACAAAAATGCCTTGTGGTCGCTCAGCGCTTCGGAATAAGTGCCCTGCTCTCCGATTATGTATTTTGAAATCTCCTTCGGGTTTGAAAAATCGCTGACATCAAAAATGGCAAGCTTCATTCCCCGGATCCTGCCTTCTTCTGTCGCATCCCTTCCAAGGCCGATAATATGGGTTTCATCATAAGGATGCAAATAATCCGAAACTCCCGGGATTTTTAAGTATCCCAATACTTTCGGGTTCTCTGGTGCGGACAAGTCTATTACAAACAGAGGGTCGGTCTGCCTGAATGTGACCATGTATGCCTTGTCTCCCAAGAATCTTACAGAATAAATCCTCTCGCCTGATGCAAGGTCCTCGAGCTTTGCTCGAAAGGATTTTGACCCTGTGAGAAATAAGAACAGATAATAGAGATGGTCAAAAATGGAACTAGACCGCACTACCTTAAAGGCAGTCTCAGCCGGGACGCGGATGAAAATGCTCCAGAGCCTTGCAAAGCAGAAGAAAATGCCGTCAGAACTCTCGCGCGAAACAGGGCTTTCGCCGTCAACCGTAGTCGAGCACCTGCAAAACCTGGAAGCTGCAGGACTCGTCATGCGCATTGAAACCGGGCACAAGTGGGTCTATTATGCTCCTACAGACAAGGGCATGAGTCTTATACAGCCGCGAACACAGGTACAACTCATGCTGACATTTGCTGCAGGAATTATTTTGATTTCTTTCGGGTTCTTAAAATCGATGTCATCGGGGTTTGTAGCTTTGGGAGAACAGAAATCAGCAGCTTCTGAAATAATGCAAACTGCAATCAGACCGGTGCCCCAAGCCCGCAACTTGCAAACAATGCAGACGCAGGTTTATTGTCCGGCCTGCCTGTTGAATGGGTTTATCCGGCGCTCATAGCCATAGGCGTTATCCTGGCGGCTTTCAGCATATACAAAATGATGAAAAGAAGATCCCTTTCCGAACTCATTTAAATCCGGGACAACTACATATAACATATGCGTATTCTGATGCTTGGGTGGTTCGCAAAAAGGGAAAACAGCGGGGGTATGGAAGTCCATATACGCGAGCTTTGCAAAAATATTTCTGATGCAGAAATCCTGCTCATTGTACCGAAAAATTCGAACCCGTGTATCAGCGCAAACAATGTAAAAATCCTGGAGATTCCATGCAAAACAAACGCCTCGACTGTAGATAAAGTGATAAAAAATGTCTCAGAGTTCAACAAAAATATTTTAAAAGCATTAAAAAAAAGCGAATATTCTTTTGACATTATTCATTCCCACGACTGGCTTTGCGTGGCTGCTGCAAAAGAACTGCACAGAAAAACCGGAAAGCCCTGGGTTCATGCAGTGCATTCTCTTGAGCATATCCGCGCAGGAGAGGGCACTAGTTCAGAAATCCCGCAAATAGAAAAAGACGGGATTAATTCATGCAGCAGGATAATTACCGTAAGCAATCTTATGAAAAACGAGATAACAAAAAAATACAAAGTGCCTAAAGAGAAAGTTACCGTAGTCAGGAATTATTTGAGCATTCCACGGCACGACATCTATGAAAGAAAAAATCAAAAAGAAAAAATAATTCTTTTTCTCGGCAGGCTCTCGTTGCAAAAAGGAGTGGAAACCCTGATTTCTGCAATCCCGGAAATTCTGGGCGCGTTCTCTGATGCAAAACTGATTATTGCAGGAGAAGGGAACCTGAAGAAAAGCCTGGAAAAACTTGCAGAAATAAATGGCGTGGAGAAATCAGTTCAATTTACCGGATTCGTTGACGGAAAAAAACTTTCAGGATTATATGGACGCGCATCTGTTTTTGTTTCCCCGTCTTATTTTGAGCCTTTCGGGATAACTATTCTTGACGCGGCAGAGCACAATGTGCCCATTATTGCAACAGAAAATACAGGCGCACTTGAGGTATTTGGCAAAAACAGCAGAATCACGGTCCCTGCGCAGAACAGAAAAGAACTGGCAGAAAAAATAATTGCGCTTCTTTCGGATGAAAAAAAGCAAAAAGAACTGGCGCTTAATGCAAAAAAGGATTTGCAAAGGGCGGATGATTGGGAAAAGATTGCTGGGAGAACGCGAGACATTTACTCCGAGTTACTGGATTGAAGCATCTTTTTTGTAAACTTTCCCTTCATACTTCGCATTTACAATAATTTTTTTTGCGAGAAAAATCGCTTTGTTTTTTGATTGTATCATATAAATTCCTCTTTCTATTCGATGAATAAATCGGGACGTACTCTCGGGGTAAACATAATTTATCTTTTTGTCAGGCGTAGGAAGAAAAATAATTTCTTTGTTGTGTGGCAAAATAAAAGTGGCAGAAATATCGGCATCCGCGTCTATACCGTGGTCTTTCAGGAAAATTACTACGCGAAAAAACTTTTTTGTTATCTGCGGGATAACCTGTATCTCCAACATAAAGAACATATTTGCATTAGCCATTTATAAGGTCTCCTATCCCTTCAATTGCCGGAGCCGCCAAACCCGGTTCCCTGATTAAAGGAGATTTGCTTGCTGACTTAATTTTAAGCTTCGCAATGTATTCGAGCTGCGTAAGGGATTTTACAAGCCCTTCAAAAGCGTTCTGCGGCGTGCCGTAAGGAGAGAAGTATTTATGCACATCCCCGTCTGCCCAGTATTTTGTGCAGCAGTAATACAGATGGTCTGATGTCTGGAGGAGCCGCCAGATTCTGATAAGTTCCGGGTCTCCTGATTGGCGGACAATCTTTCCTATCCGCTCAAGCTCAGAGAATACGAACCTCTGCATGCTGTTTCCAAGCCATGCCGATGCATCGCGCTCAAGGTCTGCCCATGAAATCGTTGCATATTCATGTACGTCAATTGTGCCGCGCGCAGGATATCTTTGCGCAACTTCTGAAGGAGTTGCAAAATCTATGTGCGGATATTTAAGCACCTCTCTTGGAAGATGCCTGATAAAATTGAATATTCCTGTGTCTTCCCACTGGTGCTCGCCAAAAGTCTCATAGTCCATGAAAAGATTCAGGGTCTCTCCCTGGCATGCAGACAGCCATGCAGCATATTTGTCTGCAGTAAGGGGCCATGCGCTGGACCAGCGTGCGGAAAACCTGTATGAAACATCGTCGCTCAAGCGGTAATTCCTAAGTAGCACCTTTATTTTGGAGATATTTTCCGGCGGGGTATAGATATATTCCGGCGATTTCCATCCTTCAAGCACCCGCTCTATTCCTTCTGCAAGCATCACTTTATAGCCCATGTCCTCGACAGTCTTTGCAATTAAGTTGTTGTAAAGAAGCTCGGTATTCCTGAACGCCTTTGCTTTGTATCCCAGAAGACTCTTAATACATTCCTGGTGCATCTTCACCTGTTCCCTGAATTCAGGGCGGTCAGTGCCTGTCCCCCAGAAGCTTGAAAGGGAATGGTAATACGTCTCATTTAAAAATTCCCCGCACTTTGATTTAGCAATCTGCTTAAAAAGATCAAGAAGATTCGGGTCGAACTTTTCCAGGGCATCAAGAAAAACCCCTGAAAGGGAATAAGAAACCTTGAATTTGCGCTTCTCGCCCTTGAACTCATCAATAAGGCCAAGCAGGGTTTTTGTTGCAGGGTAATAGCATTTTGTAGCCACCTTTTTTAGTATTTCCTGGTTTTTTCCGCTGTCAAAAATAGTTTCCTCAAGCCTTTGCGCTGTTTTTATTCCCGAAGTATTTATCGCATGTCCCGGCTTAAGCCTCCATGGCTGATGGACCTGAAAATAAAAACAGATAGATGACATGCTATTCGTCTCCTGAATTACACCTTGGCCTGTGGTCCCCTCGGCTTCCACGAATTCTTCTGGTAATCCGAAATAACCTGATTATAAATATTGCACGTCCTTGCTGCAATTTTTTCCCAGTCGTAAATGCTCCTGACTTTTTCGGCCGCATTCTTTTTCATGAACTGTGCAAGCCCTGGATCTTTTAGGACCCGGGTTATTCCCCATGCCAGGGATTCTGAATTATTGGTCATAACTTTTAAGCCGTCTTTTTCATGCTCGATAATCTCGTTAAGCCCTCCGGTATCTGAGATTACAACAGGCGCATTGGAAGCCATTGCCTCAAGTGGCACTATCCCAAAAGGCTCGTAACGCGACGGGCATACTACAACATCAGAAAGGTGATATAATAAGTTAAGCGTGTTGTCGTCTACATACTCTGTGAAAAGCGTTTTATCGGCAACCCCGAAATCCCATGCCAGCTTCTTGCATTTATCAGTCATATACCCTTTGCCGCTTATCACGAATTTCGCATCAGGGCACTCTTTTAAGACATAGGGAATCGCCCCCACAAGAACATCTACGCCTTTTTCCCAGACATGCCTTCCGACAAAAAAGACTATTTTTTCATGCGGCAGTGCAAAACGGTTTTTTTCTGCCAAAAGATTCTCAGGTGTTTTGAACTTGGCTGCATTAACACCGTTTGGGACAACATCTATCTTGTCCCATGGCACAGAGAACTGGGAGCTGACGCTTCGCTTCATGAATTCAGAGCATGTAAGGACTTTCCAGGATTCGTAAACCATTCTTCCTTCGATGTCGTTTATCATCTTCTGGCGGTCGTCGTATATTCCACCTCGCCTGCCGACTTCAAGGGAGTGCACTGTGGAGATAAGCGGAAGGCGGTATATGTGCTTGAGCGCAATTGCAGATGTCGCGGAAAGCCAATCATGGGTATGAAACAGGGAAATGTCCTTGAATTCTGAAATCACCTGCGATGCCTCGTTCTGCATAAGAAGGTTCATCTGCAACGCCCATGACGGGAAGTCCTCTGCAGGAATATTGTCTGCGTTAAAGCGGAAAACGTGGACGCCGTCGACATTCTCGTACCCTTCCTTTCCCTCGAAAGCGCAGGTAATTACAATTGGCTCGTATCCCATCTTTGCCTGCGCGTGTGCCAGTTCCTCGACATGAGTAGCCAGGCCGCCGACCTTATATGGCGGATATTCCCAAGCTAAATGCAAAATTTTCAAAATATCTCCCCTTATTTCTTTATCTCCGCAGAAACCGCTTCATCTCCTCGTCGCGAACATCGTAATATCATTTTGGATTACCTCCCTTTGTGTCTATATTCTCTTCCTCGCCCCACCAATTCTTCAGCACCCACGAATAGTCGCGCACAATGTCTTTTGTCCAGTCCTCGGCCTGCGGGCCTATCACATTGACCTTGTCCTTTGGCGGGGAATAATAATTCATAAGCTCGCGCTTCATCCAGTCCTCGTTGACCAGTATGCGCCGCGATTCAGTGCTCCCGCGCCATTCTATCTGCTTTACTGCCTCCGTAAAGCCGTTTGAGACTCCCGGCGTGCGGTGGTGCTGAAGCGAGTAATAATTGACAATCAAGGGCCTTTTCAGCGCAAACTGCAGGTTTATACCTGTAGGAAACATCATCCAGTCATGCGCATGAATCAGGTCTATGTTCCCCTCGTTATGGTATATGTCTGCGGCAACCCTGCAGACATCCATGCCAACAGTCAGCGCCCATGTAAGAGGAGAATATGCCTTGATAGTGTTTCCGACATAATGCACCTTGACGGCGCCCATCTCAACAGTAGTGCCTGCTTTCCAGTCATCAACGCTTATGACATGGACATTTATGCCCCGCTCTGCCAGGCCATCGGCAAGGCTTTTGCACTGCAGCGCCACATTAGAAACATCTTTTGGGAGATAGTCCGCAGAAATCAGGAGAACGTTCTTGGGTTTCTTTCTCTGGGCTTCATCAAGAGGATTAATTCGCAATTGCCTGACGATGTTGTTTATAATTTTCTGATTTAAATCCAGGTTGTTCATACTCCCCACTGCACTCGATTTTATACAAACCCACATCCCTTACGTTGTATGTCGTATATATAGTCACAGGCGGTATATATAGCTATGTATAGTGGGTTTAAACATTGCATTGCACCTGATTTTTAGCATAAGACCGCTATAACAAGGATAAATAGTTTAAGCCTCATATTGATTAAAATGAAGCCATTAATTGTAATAAATTTCAAGGCATACGAATCAGCAACAGGAAAAGGTGCAGTAGCGCTTGCAAAGGCAGCCGGCGAAGTCGCAAAAAAGGAAAAAGTAACGATTATTGCGGCAGTGCAGGCAGCAGATGTATATAGGGTTTCTCAGGAAAGTGAAATCGACGTATTTGCACAGCATATAGACACCGCGGATTACGGCGCGCATACCGGCGCAACACTTGCAGAAACAGTAAAGGCCGCAGGCGCAAAAGGAACGCTCATAAACCATTCCGAGAAAACCCTTGAGCTTAAAGAAATCGAAAAAGCAGTTGCAAAGGCGCATTTTCTGGGACTAAAAACAATTGTCTGCGTCGGAAGCGCAAGCCAGGCAAAGGCAGTTGCCGCATTTACTCCGGATTATATCGCAATAGAGCCGCCGGAGCTTATCGGGGGGGACATTTCAGTATCGCGCGCAAATCCCGCGATAATAAGCGACACAGTAAAAAGAGTAAGGCATGTGAGCGCAACAACAGACATTCTTGTAGGCGCGGGGGTAAAGGACAAGCTTGATGTCGACAAGGCCCTTGAGCTTGGCGCTGTAGGCGTGCTGCTTGCATCCCATATCACGCAGGCAAAGGTGCCAAAAGAAGCGATAATGAACCTTCTGAAGGATTGATAACGCGTGATGGAATGGTGTGATTTACACATCATTCGTCAACAAACAATCTGGAAAATAGGTGTATTTGTATTCTTTTAGAATAATGGATAATTCATAGGATTTAAAACAATTTTTCAATATGACCCTTATATCCATTAGCACATGATTAAATTCATCGCTTGTTTTTAATCTGATTTCAAATAGGACGTCGTGCCGGCCTATGCATTTGTAATAATAAGTCATATTGGGGCTGTTCAAGATATAGTGCCGCAATTCCCTGTTCAATGACTCGTTGAGTTCATTTAATTTAAGCATGACAAAATACCAGCTATAACCGACAGATTTGCTTCCGGAACGTGCACTTGGTCGGTATTTCAATATCACTTTCGATTTCTCAAGCTTTTTCAAGTGATGCCTTGCAATTTCGCGCGAGATGTTTAGTCTTTTCGCAATTTCTGAAACGGGCAGTCTTGCATTATTCGATAATGCCTTTAATATCTGCAGTTCGGTTGTTGAAACTGAAACTGTTTTTGCATCTTTTTTGGATATGCTTTGGCGCTCTTTGATTTTAAACGGCTCGTATAGAAAAGGAACGGGTATCGGAAACTCCTGCTCAACAAAATCAAATGCATATTCATCAATATGCGTTTTAAATTTCAGCTCGATTTCCTTCATTAATTTATTTGCCTGGACATAATCCCTGACAAAAAGTTTCAAGACAAGATCATAATTACCAAGACATTTCAGCACTTGTGCGATATTCGGGTGATTGGTCAATAAATTAATTATTTCTTCTTCAACAACATCATCAATATTTCTTAGGCGGATATTGACAAAATAGATTTGCCAACCAATCAGATTTACATCAATAACCGTATTAAAGCCGATTAGTACGCCTTCGTCAAACATTTTTTTTACGCGATAATTTACAACTTCCTTGCTTAAACCCACTTTCTTTGCAACAACTGAAAAAGGCATCCTTCCGTCATCAAATAATTCCCTCAAGATTCTCCGGTCTTTTGTTGAAAGGACTTTCAGCGGGATGTCATAGGATTGATCCGATTGTACGGATGTATTAGATTGGGTATTATTAGACATATTTTAACAAATTGTTATAATTCTTTAAAAATGTTTACTTTTGATAAAAAATAATTGAAGTAATTATATATTATATTAAAGACTACTCATAGATAACAACTTATGAGGTAGAATAAAATGGACGACTTGGAAAACGAAGAAAACATTAAGTTTGATCTTGGCGAAGAATTACTGAATGAGTATCCCGAGCTGAAAATATTAGACGGAATGACAAGAAAATCAGCAAGACAGGATATTTTTAAAGAGGTTTTGACCATATCGGCAGCATATAGAAATTTAAGGACAATAGAAAGATGTTTGCCGGATATTACGGCAGGAAAATCAACAATTTGCTTTGAATATATTATCGATACTGTCGTACAATCTCTTGGGGAATTAGCCATGACAAAAAAGTATGGAAATTTCGTTTCAAAAGAAATATCAAGAGGTGATGAAGTTGCACGCAATATTCGCGAACGTATTGGACACAAAGTTCGTGGAGGTGACGGGGTCTATAGATAAACTACTACCTTCTTTATTATTTTTCCTTATTCTGTCAAACTTGTGACGGCACTCCATCGATTTCAATGGTGTGAAACATAATTTGAATCCAAAAAGATACAAACACCTATTTTAAAACTAAAAACAAAATGAATGAACTGAACGGTATGAAAAATAATGCCGAAATGCGAACATTCATTGCAATAGCAATTATCTCAGCCCTTGGCGTCACATCAAGATCCCTGCTTGCGCCAGTGGAAGTGCGATTTCTTGAAACATTGACATCCAATACGACATTAATCGGTGCGAGATACTCAATACTGGCGCTTTTTTTCGGAATATTTTCCCTGATAATCGGGAGAGCATCGTCCAAGTATGGGAAAAAACCATTCTTGATTATTGGCGCAGTTCTTGCGGCAATATACCCGCTGCTATTTGCCGCATCAACAAGCATTTATCAGTACATAGCGTTTACTATCGTTGCGGCATTTGGAGGTGCGGCTCTTGAACCTCTACTATCATCTATCATCCAGGATACGCTAAAGAAAAACGGCGCGCGTGGAAAATACATCGGATTCTACTACGCGCTGTCGGCAATAATGGGCAGTGCTGGCGCATATATTGGCGGCGCGCTTGCTGACGCATACGGCCTTAAAGCGCCATATTATGCAGTTGCTGCTGTTGAAATGATAGCCGCAATTCTTGCAATCCGGTTTATACTGCGCTTTGAAAAAAAGAAGGTGCACCCTCTGGAAAGGCAGGATATTGAAAAAAGAGAAATTCTATTCTCATTAAAATATATTCTGAAGGATTCCGCGCTTGTATTTCATCTCATATTGCAAACCGCTTTCGACTTTTACGGGTCAATGAAAAATATTGTGTATCCGATTGCTATTTTTGCAGTCGCAAAAAGCAACACCGCAACTGGCAGCGTCTTTGCGGCAATGGGCATTGTCGCGATGTTCGTACTTCCGGCAGCAGGCCATTACATCGATAAAAAAGGTTATTTCTCGGGCGCGAAAATCGGGTACTTAATACTCGGAATCTCATCACTCGCACTTGCATTTTCAGACAATCTGCCGATGTTTTTCCTGTTCGCAAGCCTTTTTGCAGTTGGGGAGGCCATTAAAGGCCCGATGACCGGCGTGATTGAAATAAAGCGTATAAAGAACAGTCACAGGACGGAACTGATGGGATTTTATAACGCTCATAGTTCTTTTATTTCCATAATATCCCCGCTGTTTGCCGGCGCGCTTCTCGCATTCATGCCGCCGTCAAAAGTTCTTCTGATATATTCAGTTTTCCTGTGGCTGGGATTATTTGCAGGACTGATTGCATTGAAGAAAAAATGAATTTCGGCTGAAAAATAACGCGCAACTAACTAAAAAAATACTTCTCTGCATCCTGAATTGTGCTGACTTCTTTTACAGTCAGGCCGGCGCTTTCAGAGATATTGACAGTCTGCTTTTTGTAAGTTGTCTGGCAGTATGTGATTGACAGGCTCGTGGTGCATGTCTGTACCGGCTGCTCAGAGACTTCGAGGCTTTCTCCTTCGGGCACAAGTAAAAGCTGTGCGCCGACAGCTTTCGCAGCCTTTGCCTTCTGGAGAACACCCCCCACAGGCCCTATACTTCCGTCGGAATTTATCGCCCCGGTTATCATCACTGATTTGTTTGGAGTCTTGTCCTTGAGTACTGCTATTGTCGCTATTGTAAGAGCTGCACCTGCAGAAGGGCCTTCGACAAGGCTTGATTGCGTGCCCATGATGTATTCGAGATTGAGCCTGCTGGTATCAACGCCTGTAATTTCCTTTGCAACGCTGTTGGCAGTCTGTATGGATTGCTGGGTATCGAACCAGAAAACAATGTCGTTTATGTTTATCAGCGTCTCCCCGTTCCCTTCTCTTTTCTGGACAGTAAGCGGCACCACAGTACCGTTCCCGTTATTATCAATAGCAGTAATAGAAAGGGTCACCGAGCCTTCCATTGATGCGGGCGGCGCTGACGGAGGCTGTTGAATGGGACTTTTTAGGGGGACCTGCGTTTGCAGAAAGTACGAATAAGCTGCCGCTCCTGCAATTATGCCGATTATAAAAGCAGCAATAACCGAAGATATGGTTGCCTTGCGCATAAAATCACCGAAACCTATAATGGGTGGCGTATGGGTTGTAAAGCTTTTCGTAAGAATTTGGGCCAAATACGTCTAATATCGATAGTTTTGCCAGTTTTGCC
>CABMCT010000061.1 GCA_902384675.1 uncultured archaeon
AACTTTTTTGTCTGAATGTTTTTATATAGATGACGGCGTCTATCTTGCAGCGTTATAATATTCGCATCTATCAGTGCATGGCTCGCAATTGCAGTAAGGCTGTGATTTAGTGAATATGGCGTCAAAGTCTGTTTTCTTTATTTTTCCTGAACGAAGCGCGGTAATCAGGTTGTCATCGAGTAGAGGGTTTATTTGGCCTTTTCCATTTGCCCCAATTAAAGCATCGTTTTTTAATGCTCGTATCACGCCTATGGCCTTAGAGCCTTCCTCTACTAAGTATTCCCCCGATTCGTCGCCGCAGTTATAATCCACAATGCGTTTTATAGTGAGTATGTCTTCTTCGCCCATAATATCTCTCCGTATTTTCTGCTAATACCGAAAGTTCCTTCTTAAGGCTTACCTATTAAATCTACAAGCGAATCAACAACCGCATCAAAAATCTTTTTGCCTAACTCTTTGGATGCATTCACAGGTCTTCCTTCGCAGGGCACTTTCCGGTCGTTGAAATAATATTTTGTGAGATGATGCTCCTCGACGAACTTTTGCTCAACAGCTTTTTCAATAGCTACACTTTCTGAGGCAATATACAGCATAACTGACGTTTCTTCCTTGCCTGCGTGCCCGAATTCCCGGGTTATGTTGAGTTCCTTCAAGACATTTTCCGGGATTATGTTCCACCATGCATCTATAACCATAATTTTTACATTTTTTTCAGATTCTTCAAGAACATCTCTTGTGGCGACTTGTAGGGAGTGCTGATTTCCATCATGCCCGTTAAGTATGATTATCTTCTCTGCGCCCTGCTTGATTGCAGATTTGAGAATATCTTTTACTACGTATACTAATCCTTGAGCAGTCAGGCTAATAGTGCCTTTGAAATTTGACAATCTCTGCGTGTTTCCGTACGGCAGCGTTGGAAGCAAAAATGCGTTCGTTCTTTTCGCAGCTTCCTGTGCAATTCTTTCAGGAATTATGCTATCGGTTGCAAAAGGAAGATGAGCGCCATGGGCTTCCATAGAGCCTGTTGGCAGGATTACTGTTTTCAGTTCAATTCTTTCAGTCCATTTTTCGTTACATCTCATAAAAACACCAAGCTTTAATCGCATTAAAATAATCTCGAATATCTTAACGAGCCTCTTTCTTATTTTTTACTTCTTCTCGCATTTTATTGATCATATCTACTCCGATGCTTACTGATGTTTCATACAGGCTATCTTTGGGCGTTCCTGTCGGAATGGCAATATCTGATAGAATAATCGTTTGTTCCGGGCGATTCCCAAACAGCCTTCTGGCGGATTGGTAACCATTAATGTTGAAGAATGGGATGGTCGGAATTTTTACACCGGTAAATTCTTTTGTTTTTTCATAGAATTCTCCGGCAAATTTTTGTATTTGTGGATCGTCATCTTCCCACGGATACACAAGAGGAACAAAAGAGGTTAAGCCAAGAAGTGCGGGATATATATTACGATAATTGAATTCTCCGTCAGGTCTGGCTTTATTTTTACTAGCATAATCCATTATTGTTTCTAGGTCGTATCGCAATGTCTCTTTGCTTTCCGGCTTCTTTTCAAAGCCAATATACTTTTTTAATCCGTCATCCCATGCTAAAGACCTCGCCAATCCATCATCTCCTTCAATCCATAATTTGGGCCTTTCAGCAGTTTTTTCCAGGTATTGCACGAGGAATTGTGAAAAAAAATCGGAAACATCTGTCCAGGGTTTTCCTACCATTTTTTTGTAAAGATTTTCATGATATTCTTTTAAGCTTCGGTCATCTACTGTTCGTATATTTCTCATGACCTCTCTTTCTTTTGGTTTTGCTATGATGCGTTCCGGATGAACTATGCCGTTTTCATAAATTCTAACATTTGTTGTGAGAAATTTTTTCTCTGAAGACTGCCCTGTGTAGTGGTCAGTAAAAAAACCAAGGTCTATCAACTCAATATCGTATTGCTTAAGCAATTCATTCACAAGCAGAGTTTCTAAATTGCAGGTATGTTCTTGCCTCCATCTGCCGGCAATTTTATCTTTTGAGGATAGTTTTGGGTCTATCTTAATTTCGTCAACATTTATTCCAAAATTTGATAAGAAATACTTTCTTGTGCTGCCGTATCTAGATTCTTGAGATGCAGTCTCAGAATATTTGGTAAGTTCATCAAGTCTTGAGAAATATGGAAAGGCACCGGAAAAAACTGTTGTTTTTGGCGCGTGAGTTTTTTGCACTCTAGAAATACTTATTGAAGGTACAGGAGCAGTGTATGGTTTTTCCAAGTTTACATTTATCTCGGGCTTTAATTCAACGATTGCACCGGCTTCCACTACTATCTAAACCATAACTCATTTCATTCATCCTCGTATAACGCTGTTATATACACCAAAAACTATTTAAAGCTTTGGGTTGTTTTGCCGAAAAACCTTAAGAATTCTTGCCGCTTGTTACCCCGATTTTTATCGCCTGTTTCCGTTAATCTTAAGAACATAGTCAACCGAACATCTTCTGATAATATGATATTCTCGGTTGACTAGATACGTTCGCTTCACTCTCGTCTTTCCAACCCAATGCTGTTGTGAATGGTTGGAAATAGTGAATTTAAGCATTAATAAGGATTATCAAAAGTCCTTAAATTCAGTATATCCACATTTATCTCCGGCGTTATCAAAGAAATATGAACAACTCCTTTCTCAGAAATGAACATATGCTTTGTTGTTTTGTTTGGGAACAGTTTTCCTTCTCGGACATTGTTTATCACATCGTTTTTTGTCAGCTTTAGCCCGTTCCAGGAGTCCACAACAATCCGGCTGTCAAAATAATCCACGTAAAAAACAGGCACTTTATCAATTTTGAGGCTTTTCATGACATTGTACCTGTGGTGCCCGTCAAGAATTATTTTTGTCAATTTGTCTACGACTATCGGGTGCTTTAAGCCTTCTTTTATAATGCTTTCCTGTATCTGAAAAACCCTTTTCGGGTCTATTTCCTCATGCGGCTTTAAATCAGAAATATCTATCAAATCGACGCTTAGCTGCCTGAGTTTATCATATATATAATCGAAAAGAACTTGTCATTTTAACCATCTCCATAGCGGCGCTATATAGCGCTTTTATACGTACCTTAAAATGGAGATGCATATAAAGCTTCGTTGGGTGCTTCAAGAAAAATCGTTTTGTGCCGAAGTTACTAATTCGGTCTATTCATACACCCATTTTTCATGCACAAGCTTGTACTCGATTATTTCCTCTTTCTTAAAGAAAAGCGCGATTTCGCGGGCAGCGCTTGCTGCAGAATCCGAAGCGTGAATCAAGTTCCTGCCTGTGACCATGCCAAAATCATGCCTTATTGTTCCCGGGTCTGCGTTCTGCGGGTTTGTTGCGCCGACCAGCTTTCTGACAACTGCTATTGCATTATCGCCCTCGACAACCATTGAAAGAGTGGGCCCTGCAGTTATAAATTCAACCAAACCCTTGAAGAACGGCTTTTCCTTGTGCTCTGCATAATGAGTATGCGCAAGCTCTTTTGTAACATTTACCAGCTTCATTCCCACGGCTTTAAGCCCTTTTTTCTCGAACCGCGAAACTATTTCGCCCATTAGGCCGCGCTGTACTGCGTCGGGTTTTAGTAAAATTAATGTTTTTTCTATAGCCATTTTTAGCCATCTCCTTTTTCATTGGGCTAAAAAGCCGAGAGCGATGCAATCAATGGCTTATAAGGCATCGCGAACGGATTTTCAACCATTTATATAATGCAATGGGTTGAAACCGCATTGCTCATTTTTCTTTCCTTTCAGCATACATCTTTTCGACTTCGGCTGCCTTGCGCTCAACTTCCTCTTCTATTCCGAGCTTGCGGACAATGTCTTTGTACCTGTTTCTTATTGTCACTTCTGTTACGCCGACAACATCAGCGATATCGCGCTGTGTCCTGCGTTCTCCCTTAAGGACTGCCGCAATATAAAGAGCAGCTGCCGCGATTCCTGTCGGGCCCTTGCCTGAAGTCACTTCCTCGTCCACCGCGCTTTTTAGTATATCCTTTGCAAGTGCCTGAACAGGCCCTGACAATCCGAGCAATGAGGAGAATCTTGGAATGTATTCCTCTGCCAATGCCGGTAAAATCCTGATATTAAGCTCTCTTGCTACGTATCTGTAAGCCCTTCCGATTTCGCGCTTCTCGATTCCCGAAGCTGCAGCAAGTTCGGACAGCGTTCTTGGGCTGCGCTTTTCTCTTGCGACTGCATAAATAAGGGCGGTAATTATTGATTCCATCGACCTTCCGCGGACAAGGCCTTTTGTAACTGCTTTTTCATATAGCCGGCCCACTTCCTCATGTACTGATTTTGGAAGACCAAGATATGAAACCTGCCTTGCAAGTTCAGATAAAGAATATGAAAGATTTCGGTCTTTTGATTTTGTGAGTCGCTTGTTCCACTTTCTCAAGCGGTAGTATTGCGCGCGCTTTTTTACAGAAACTTTGTAGAGCTCGCCGACGCCTTTTCCGATTTCAGTGGATATTCCCTTGTCGTGCTTTGTGAACGTGAGAGGGGCGCCTGTTCGCGTTCTTTTGGACTGCTGGTCTGTATCGAACGCACGCCATTCAGGAGACATGTCGATTTCCATTTCCTCGATTACCATGCCGCATTTGTTGCAGATAAGCTCGCCGCGGTGCTCGTCTTTCGAGAAACTTGTGCTCCCGCACTCGGGGCATTTGGGTTTTGGTATTTCTGCCATTTTTAACCATCTCCATATCCATTGGGTTAAAAAGCTTGAAAGCGCGAATTCTTCTCAAGCTTTCATGATTGAGAATCTCACAATCGCAGAAATCTTTATAAAGGTTCCTAATCTGCAAAGAGAATATCAATAGAAAGATTTATAAAGCTTTGCTTTGCCTGCGGAACCCCATCTTAAAGTCTGCTGATGCTATTATCTCGTCATCTGCCTTTGATTTTTTGTTGTACGCTTCAGCCATTAGGTTTACAAAATAAATTGTATTATCCAGGGCACATCTTAGCTTTTGTTCATTGGCTTTGCTGTCCGCGTCTAGTATGACCGTTTTCTTGCAGATAACTGTGCCATTATTTTCTTTTACTTCTATACCTTCTCCGTATTTGTCGATGACTTTTCTGAATATCATGGGATAAGAGTTTTTTATCTCGCTCATATCTTTTGTGCATATGACTGCTTTGCTATAGTAGGGCGAATCTCCTGAATTAAGGAAATTTATCTTTGATGCCTCCTTTTCCGGATTTTTAAAAGAAAATGTATATGCGGGAACCATATATTCTGTATTAAATTCATGGTATCCGGGACGCGCGGTCGAGCCGGATAACCGAAAAACTTCCAGTATGATGTCACTTATCTCTCTTTCTGTCAAGCCGTTTTCACCCATGAATAGTCCTGCTTGCTGAAAACTTAAAAATCTATTTATGGTACTTCATCCCTTTCTGGATTGTCAGCGCCCGGTAAATCTGCTCCAGAATCAGCACGCGCGCAATCTCGTGCGTGAAAGTCATAGCCGATAAGGAGATGATTTTTTCAGCCCTCTTTTTGACATCTTCGGATAATCCGTTTGCACCGCCGATTACAAAGATTAAATCATTGCGCCCGCGAATCAATTGCGCGAAACTTTCTGTAGATAGAGTTATCCCTTTCGGGTCAAGCGCAAAGAACTTTTTGTCCTTGATTTTTGCAAGCAACGCCATGCCTTCTTTGCGGATGACTTCTTCCTCGCGCTGCGACTTGTCCTCTTTTATCTCGACGACTTCTGCGCGAATGAAGCGGTTGATGCGCGCGAGATATTCGAGTTCCTGCGGCTTGAACATCTTATTTGAGCCGATTGATAAAATTGAAATCATTTGTTTCCCCTCACCGTCGCTTGTTCGCGATTTGTATGATGCAAATTATGCGTTTTGTCCCGCGAACGCGCTCCTCATCGTTGCTCAATCGCACGAATTATATAACTTGTCGCGCGCTTTCGCTCCTCATCGTCGCTCCATCAAGGGTTACGCGTTTGCCTTGATGTCGCTCCTCATCCTCTGCTTTTTATACAAATCCTCGACTCTTGCAATGTCATCAATATCCTCGACAGACCTGTCCGTCCTTAGTTGCAGTAGCCTCGGGAAACGCAATGCATAGCCCGAACTATAAGTCGGGGATTTCTGGATTTCTTCATATGCAATTTCGACAACAATTGTGGGCTCCACAGTTATCGAGCGGCCTTCCTCTTTTATTATGTGCTTTTTGAGTATCTCTGTCAGTTCGCCAAAGCTTACTCCTTCTTCTGCTTTTTCCTTTATTCCGGTCCCGATCCTGCCGATTTCTTTGTACTCGCCGGTGTCCCTGTCCATGCATGCGAGAATAAAGCTTGAAATCCATGCCGCGCGCTTTCCCTCACCCCATTCTCCCCCCACAATTGTTAAGTCCAGCGATTCCATCGTGGGCTTTAATTTCAGCATGTAACCGACGCGCGAGCCGGGCTTGTAAGGCGCACTGATATTCTTGAACATGATTCCTTCGTTTCCTGCTTCAAGGGATTCCTTGTAAAATCTTTCTACAGCCTCTTTTGACGCTGTCAGAAGCTGCTTTGCAAGGACCATCCGCCCCGGGATTTCCTTTAAAATCGACTCAAGAGCTTTCCACCGGTCCATGAATGCAGTCTTGATAATATTGATACCGTTAAGGTAAATCACGTCAAAGAGATTGAGCACTATCGGGATTTCTTTTGCAGTCTCCTGGATGTCGTATTTTCGCTTTATGCGCCGCGAAATCTGCTGGAACGCAAGGTATTTTTTTGCCTTGAAATCATAGCCTACTGCCTCGCCTTCTATAATGCATGAATCCGCCTTTATTCCCTTTTTTACTGCCTCGGCAATTTCAGGGAACTGCCTTGTGACATTCTCAAGCCTTCGCGTGAATATCAGGACCTCCTCTCCCTTTTTGTGTATCTGCATCCGAAAGCCGTCGTACTTATATTCCACTGCGCACGGAGTCCCGACAGTCTCGAACGCATCGTCGATGCCCGTTGATTTTTGCGCAAGCATCACTTTTATCGGATGCCCGACCTCGAGGTTTATCGAGCTCAATCCTTTCTCGCCTTCTTCACTTGCTTTCTTTGCAACAAGGCCGAAATCGTTTGACACTTCCAACGCCTCGTCAACCCGCGACACGATTTTTTCCCGTATCTGGTTTACCAGTTCTGTTTCCTCGAAAACAAGATAATCCGCATCAAGGTCCGTATGTTTTTTCCAGAAATATTCTTTTTTCGCGATTGCTTCAGCATCTTTTTTTGAGACCGCGCGCACTTTGTTTTTTTCAATGAATTTTGAAAATAAATTCTTTGCATCCGTGTCCTTGATTTCTTCAAAAAATTTTGCAGCGCTTTCCTCAATTACAAACCGCTTTCCTTCGGACTCAAACAGGACCTCGTATGTTTTCTTGCCGTCTGCTTTCTGCAAAAGTTCGGCTTTTGAGAACACTGCAACAAAGAATGCCTCGACAATTGCATCCCTTAAAATCCCTTCCGCCACCCCGATGCGCAGGTTGCCTGTTACTGTCCGGCATATGTATTTCGCTTCAAGCGGGCTTGCCTGCGAAAGAAGCTCTGAAATCAGCATCATCTTTTTTTCCTGCGAGCCTGAGCCTTCAAGCGTGGGAAGCTTTTGCAGGTTATCGAAAACCTTTGCAAGCGAAAGGTGCTTTTTAAACAGCAAAGACTGGTTTTTTGATTTTGTGAGCTTTTCCGCGACATCGCCGAGGTCTCCTGTTTTTTTCCACTCTTCCTCGACTTTTCTCGTGTTGACGCCGTAAGTTTTAGAAAGCGTCTTGACCATTAGAAGCGATGCGATGCCGAGCTCCATTTCGCTCCATCCCGGGAATACCCTTCCAAGCGCAAGATAGCAAACTTTATCGAGCTCCTCAAGGGGTGTTTTTTGCAGGAACTCAGCAAGAATACTGGCTTTCCGGAGCTTCAGAGTAGTAGCTTCAAGTTTTTGGTACGTCTCTGCAAGTTCGCAGTAAAGCATTTTTGACCATTCCTCTTTTTCTTTGGGTCAAAAT
>CABMCT010000062.1 GCA_902384675.1 uncultured archaeon
GTAAAAGATTGAATAAGAAACTCAGACATAGAGGCATATCTGCTAAAAGAGCTGTACCATGCGGAATACAGCCACTCGGAAATAAAGAGAACCCCCCTTAACACAAGAATCATAATTTACGCAGGAAGGCCCGGAATGGTCATAGGAAGGTCGGGCTCAAACATCCAGAAGCTTACCGAAGAACTGGCAACAAAATTCAAAATCGACAAGCCCCAACTTGAGATAAAGGAAATAGAGAAGCCGGACCTTGATGCAAGAATCACTGCAAAAAGAATCGCGGCAGCAATCGAGAAGGGAAACAACCCAAGAAAAATCGCAAACATATTCATCAAGAAAATACTTGGCTCCGGGGCAATCGGCGCGGAAATAGTGATTGCGGGAAAATCCGGGGGCGGAAGGTCAAAGACCGACAAATTCATCGAAGGATATTTGAAAAAATGCGGCGACACTTCCGAGCGATACGCAAACCGCTCAAAACTTACTGCTTTTACAAAGCCGGGAGCTATCGGAATCAAGGTAAGGATAATGCGCGAGCTTCCGGACGAAATCAAAATAAAGCACCCGGAAAGCAAGGAAGCCGAAAAGCCTGCAGAGCGCGCTCCGATTGACGAATCAAAAAGAGAGCCTGCACCTGAGGAAAAAGCGGAAGTAGTCGAGGCGGTTCCGGCAGAAGAAAAGAAAGAAGAAACACAAAAGGAAAAAGCGGAAAAGCCCAAAAAAGAAAGGAAACCTCGCGCAAAGAAGGAGAAGAAAGAGGAAAAGGCTGAAGAGAAAAAAGAGTAAGTGATTTTTCATGTCGATATTAAAACTTAAAGAAGCTCGCGAGATGCCGAAAGAGAATCTTGACAAAAAGCTTTCGGAAATCAGGCTTGAGCTTGCAAAAGAACTCGGGAAAATCCGCGTCGGCGGCGTTGCAGAGAACCCGGGGAAAATACGAGAGATGAAAAAGACAATTGCAAGGATACTGACGATTCAAAGCGAAAAGAAAAAGGCGCCTGCCAAAAAAGCAGAGCCGAAATAAACAAAAAGGAGGAAAAATTCATAATGCAAGATATATGCAATAAATGCGGATTGCCAAAAGAGCTTTGTGTCTGCGAGACAATCTCGCGGGAAGTCCAGAAGGTGCGCGTCTATACCGTCAAAAGGCGGTTCGGAAAGCTTTCGACAATAATAGACGGCCTTGATGAAAAAAGCGTTGATATAAAAAAGCTGGTGAGCGTGCTCAAAACAGAGCTTGCCTGTGGCGGGACATACAAGAACGGCATGATTGAGCTGCAGGGAAACCACAAGACAAAGGCAATTGCAATCCTGATAAAACAAGGTTTTAGCCAGGAAAGTATCAGCAGTTAAGAAGGTCCGGATATGCCGATAAACGAAAAAAATATAGTTCGGCATGAGCTTATCGGACTCCAGGCCGAAATAGTCGAATCAACCGATGAAAAGAAGCAGGGGCTTAAAGGAAAAATAATCGATGAAACCAAAAAAATGCTCCTGTTGCGAACAGAGAAAGGGGAAAAATCGACTGAAAAGGCAATCAACACATTCAGGATAACTTTGCCTGACGGCAAAAAAGTTGATGTTAACGGAAAGCTCCTCCTGGGACGGCCCGAGGAGCGCATAAAAAAGAAATTCCCGCAAAAGTGGGATACAATATAATTAATTGGTGGATAGATGGCAGAGAAAAAGTCAAAAAAATCTGATAATAAAAAAGAAAAAGTCGAGGATTCCGTAGCAGAAGAGGAGCGAAAGCGCGGCAGTTCGGATAATGCGCGATTGAGCGACGATGCACCCAAAGCTGCGGCAAAAAAACCTGCTGTTCATGTTAAAAAGACAGAAAAGAAGGCAGAGCACCTAAAGGAAGGCGCTGCAAGAGACATAGGAGTTCCTGTTGCAAACCCGCCCAAGCTTGCATGCTCGGACTTACACTGCCCCTATCACGGCCATCTTAGCGTACGAGGAAGAATTTTTGAAGGCGCTGTGATTTCCGACAAAATGGACAAAGGCGTTGTCGTGGAATGGGATTACCTGATGGAACTTCCGAAATACAAGAGATTCATGAGGAAAAAATCACGCGTCGCTGCACATAATCCGCCGTGCATCAATGCCCATACAGGAAATATCGTCCGCATTGCGGAATGCAGGCCGCTTTCCAAGACAAAAAGTTTTGTAGTTATCGAGATATTAAAATAAGTATCAAGACGTTTTAACCCAATGCATCGGGTTAATGGTTAAAAATCCGTTCGCGACACTTGCGAACCATTATGAGTGTCGCTTTCGGCTTTTCAAACCAAATAAAAAGGAGTTGTTTGAAAATGAAAGCAATTTCAATAAAAATGACAAAACCGCTTCAGTCAGGCTCATTTATGACCTGCGCAGATAATACCGGGGCAAAGGAACTTCAGCTAATATCTGTATTGGGATACGGCGGCGTAAGAAAGAGGCACCCGCGCGCAGGCATCGGTGATATTGTCATCTGCGCCGTCACAAAAGGAAACCAGAAAATAAAGCACGAAGTGGTTCGCGCAGTGATTGTCAGGCAGGCAGGAGAATACAAGCGCGCAAACGGAATGCACGTTAAATTCGAGGACAATGCCGCAGTAATAGTTGACGAGAAAAACGAGCCGAAAGGAAAGGAAATCAAAAGTGTGATAGCAAAAGAGGCTGTCGAAAGATTTTCGGTAATCGGAAAAGTGGCGAGGAGTGTTGCGTGAGTATGATAAGGAATCATCATGAGAGAAAGCCATATGATACTGAGTTCGACGCAGCATGGAAATATATTCAGAAAACACAAGGAACTGAACCGTATTGGACTTCAAAATCAGAAGTGATATTTAATCTATTAAAAGTACACAATAGCGCGACAGAGAGAAAGACTAAAGAAGCCGCTTTGGATTTAATCAATTACATAAGAAGCGGTGATGTACAAAATGACAACGCAAATAAAGCAGAGCAGATGTTACTAAATCATTGCGATGAATTTGTAAAGCGCGCAATTGGAACATCGCCAAGATTAAACGAAAGATATACGTGATTTTATGAAATCCATATTTTCAAAAACATGGAAGGCAAGCAAGCAGCCAAGAAAACAGCGCAAATACAGGCATAATGCGCCAATCCATGTCAGGAGAAAGTTTTTATCCGCGCACCTTTCAAAGCATCTGCGAAAAGAGTATGGAAGGCGCAGCGCGAAATTAAGGACTGAAGACTTGGTCAAAATCCTGCGCGGGGAATTCAACGGAAAAGAGGGCAAGGTGCAGAAAATCGACCTTTCAAAATCGTTTGTTTTCATCGAGGGCATAACAAAAAAGAAGTCCGGAGGCAAGGAATTCCAGGTACCGGTTCATGCATCGAATGTCCAGATAGTGGAACTGAACCTTAAGGACGCAAAACGAGTTAAAGCCCTGAAAAAACAAAGAGAACCTCCAGCCCAGAAAACAGAGAAGCCGACTAAAGAAGTAAAAGAAACAAAAGAAGTTAAACAAAAGCCCGAGTCCAAGAAATAGAGAAAAAAAGTTGATGAAAAGAAATAATGATTACAGGACGATTTTCGTCCAATGCATAAATATACGGCGAAAAATCCATTCGCGATGCCTTACAAACCATTGACCGCATCGCTCTTGGCTTTTTAGTCCAGATAAAAATGCAAATCCTTTCGCTGTCGCTCTAGGCTTTTTGGGATAAAGGGTTCCCAAAAGCTTTCCAGGCAAGCTCGGAATGATTTCAACCCGGGGCAGTTGGCGAATGGTTGTAAATGGTTAGTGGGGAATGACTAAAAATGGCTCATTTAAAACGCCTTATGGCATCAAAGCATTTCGCAATTGCGCGAAAAACAAAAGTATATACAGTTGCACCGTCGCCGGGGCCTCATTCAAAGGACGAGTGCATACCTCTGCAGATTGCTTTAAGGGACAGGCTCGGCGTTGCCGCAAATGCTTCGGAAGTCAAGAAAATACTTAATGAAAGAAACGTCACTGTTGACGGAAAAATTGTAAAGAACCCGAAATTCCCGCTTGGCTTAATGGATGTGCTGGAAATGCCAAAGACAAAAGATGCTTACCGTGTCATACCGTCAGAAGGAAAGCTCGACCTTATAAAAATCGAGGAGTCGCACGCCAAATTCAAGCTGTGCAAGGTAACAAACAAGACAACAATAAAGGGCGGGAAATTCCAGCTCAACCTGCATGACGGAAGAAATATGATTGTCACCGAGGCAGATGCCAAGAAATACGCTGTCGGGGACACGATAAAGGTGTCTTTGCCTGAGCAGAAAATCGCAGGGCACTTTGCATTAAAAACAGGCAACCTCGGCATGATAGGAACAGGAAAATATGCAGGCACTGTCGGAAAAGTGAAAGACATCATACTTGTCAAAGGAAGAGAAAGCAACAAAGCAGTGCTGGACGTCCAAGGCGCTGACGTGAGGACAATAAAAGACTACATATTCGTAATTGGCGAGCACAAGCCGGAAATCAATCTGAAAGAAAAATGAATTGATGATTTGTTATGAAAAAAGATGCTCAAACAAGTTCAAGTCCGATGAAGGAAATAGAGCTTGGCAAGGTAGTGGTAAATATAGGCTTGAAAGAGAGCGGGGAGCATATCGAGAAGGCGTTCACGTTTTTAGAAAAGCTCACAGGAAAAAAGCCTGTCAGGACACTTTCGACACAGAGAGCGCGAACTTTCAGGCTGAGGCGCGGCCTTCCGATAGGAGTTAAAGTAACTCTTCGTAACGCGAACGCGCTTGAATTTTTGAAAAAGGTCCTTCCTGCTGTTGAGAACAAGGTTCGCGAATCTTCGTTTGATAACGAAGGAAATTTCGGCTTCGGAATAAAGGAACATCTGGACATACCGGGCCAAAAATACGACCCAAAGCTCGGGGTTTTCGGGCTTAATGTTAATGCAGCGCTTGTGAGAAGTGGATTCCGCGTAAAAGTGCGCAAGATAAGAAAGTCCCACGTAGGAAAGGCACACCGCATCTCAAAAGTGGATGCAGTGAACTTTGTCAGGACAACGCTGGGGTTGAGGGTAGTTTAATAATCTTAAAATTAGATAATTGATGGTGATTTAATAATTCCAACCCAATGCATTGGGTTGATGGTTGGAAATCCTTTCGTTCCGCCTTGTGAGCCATTTGGCGCGGAACTCTAGGCTTTTCAATCCAAGAAAGAAGGAGAATGATTGAAAATGGGCGAATATAAAAAATCAATGAAAATTTTCCAGAAAAAGCCGGCAAAACTGGCGCGATTCAAGAAGCATAACATGCCTAAGACGCGCAAGTTCGGGCTCGGAAATTCGGTCTGCAGGAACTGCGGAAAGAAAGGAATGGGAATGATAAGGAAATATGACTTATATTACTGCCGCCACTGCTTCCGAGAGGTCGCAAAAAGCGTCGGCTTTAAGAAATACAGCTAAAATGATTTTTATGAAAACATCAACCAAGAGCGAAACAGTTCAATCCAGAGCATCAATGGATTACGGCCTACTGTCAAAAGTGCTTATGTTTTGGGGGCTGGCTACTGCAGTACAGGGTATCTTAATTGCATACAGCATGACCACGCAGATATTCCTGGGAGTGAAGGGCGGCGTTATAGAACCGATATCCCTTGCCGCTTTTCCTTACGAGCTCAATGCGCTCGGGGGAATTTTAAACCTCTTATTCGGGGTCACTCTTGTCGCGCTTGGAAAGAAAATGAAAGATTGGTAAAATAATAGTGAATTGCTGTTTTCGCCCACAGCATAAAATAATCTTGGAAATTCTTGCGAATTTCCAAGCTTTCGAATCCAACAAAAATTACGAATGATTCAAAATGGCGAAAAATCCGTTCGCAACGCCTTATAAACCATTTTGAGGAACTAAAGGAGTCCGTTCATTGCACTCTCGGCTTTCCAACCCAGAGCTGTTGTGTATGGTTGAAAATCCTCAAAAGCCTCGAGTTCGCTATGCGAACGAGATGATTTCAAACCAAGGAAAATGGAGATGTTTGAAAATGTTACACGATCCGCTTGCAGACGCAATATCTGCTGTAAGGAACGCCGAGAAGGCAGGGAAAAGAGAATGCACAATAGGCAAGAACTCGAAAATGATACGCGAAGTGCTGGCGCGCATGCAGGAAACAGGATACATTGAGAAGTTCGAAGTTGCGGATACTGCGCGCGGCGGAAAAATCAAGGTACTCCTTAGCGGAAAAATCAACGACTGCAAGGTCATTGTCCCAAGATACTTTGTAAAAAAAGACGAGTACGAGCAATGGGAGAAGCAGTTTTTGCCGGCATCAGGAGTCGGGATATTGCTTGTCTCCACATCAAAGGGCCTTGCCTCGCACAGGGATGTCCGCGGAAAGCTTGGCGGCGCGCTTGTGGCGTATGTATATTGAAGAAATGAAAAATGAATGTGAATTTTATGGTTTATCAAAGAACAGTCAATGTTGCCGAAGGCGTTACAGTTACGCGTGAAGGCAACACGCTTGCAGTCAAGGGCAAAAAGGGCGAGCTCAAAAAGGAGTTCAAGCACCCGCGCGTAGGAATAGCCGTTGAAGGAAAGCAGATAAAAATTTCGACAAATTCAGAAAGCAGAAAGGACTGGGCAATTGTCGGCACATGGGAAGCCCTGATAAACGACATGATTATCGGTATTGAAAAAGGCTATACATACACATTAAAACTAATCTACACCCACTTCCCGATAACTGTCAAAGTTGTCGGAAACGAGATTCACATGATGAACTATCTCGGCGAAAAAGCACCCCGCGTTGCAAAGATTACCGGCGATGCAAAAGTAAACCCGCAGAAAGAATCAATAACAGTAACAGGCGCCGACAAATATGCAGTCGGCCAGACCGCAGCAAGTATTGAAAAGCTTGGGAAAAACAAGCGCGGCAAGGACACGAGAATATTCCAGGACGGCGCATACATTACAGAGAAGGCAAGAGTTGGCTAAGATATTTTGGGAATGATTTTTATGAAATTCGAAGATTTGCTTGAAGTCCGCAAAGAAATGCAGAAGCGAAAACCGCATTTCAAGCGACACGACCGCAACAAGCTTGCAAGGCTTGCAAGAAGCGGATGGAGAAAGTCGGTGCAGGGGCATGACAACAAGCAGAGAAACCGCTATGCAGGAAATGAAAAATCGCCGACTCCGGGATACGGAACCCCAAAGGCAATACGCGGCATGCATGCAAGCGGCCTTTTTGAGCTTATTGTACATAATGCGAACGGTCTCAAAGATGTGGACCCGAAAAAATACGCAATCCGAATTGCAGGAACTGTAGGTAACAAAAAGAAAATAGAAATTGTCGAAGCTGCGCGAAAGCAGAACTTCAAGGTTTTAAATCCAAAATACATAGTCAAGGCACAGAAGAAAAAAGACAAGAAATCAACTCAGACAACCGCTAAGGCTAAGGAGGAACCGAAGCAAAAGACAGAAGCTAAACCGGAAAGCAAGCCGGAAACAAAAACAACAGCAGCAACGAAATAGATAGATTCAAGAGGACTTTCATGGACGAATTGATAAAAGAAAACAAGGCAATATTCATACATTTTGGCAAAGACAAATGCCCACACTGCGGAGCAATCGGAAACGAGGTCAAAGACAGCGAACTCAGATTTTTGGAATGCCCCCTGTGCAACACGAAATATACAAACGAGATAGTGCTTCATAAAGGAAGCATAGAAAACGAAATGATGTTTGACAATAATTAAAAAGTGAAAAAATCGATATTTTAACCCAATGCATGGAGTATGATTGAAAATGAATCTTACAACCCAAAAAAGGCTGGCAGCAGATATCCTTAATTGCGGGGAGAACCGCGTCTGGATAGACCCCGAGCAGATTGGCGAAGTAGGCGGCGCCATAACAAAGGATGATGTCAGGCGTTTCATAGTAAAAGGCTTTATCAAGGCAAAGCCAAAAGTCGGCACAAGCAGCGCACGTGCAAAGGTTTCGCGCGAGCAGAAAAAAAAGGGCAGGCAGCGCGGCCCGGGAAAGAGGCGCGGCAAGAAAACCGCAAGAACAGGAAAAAAAGAAGTGTGGATGAAGCGAATTCGCTCAATCAGAAAAGAGCTTGCTGTTCTTCGCGAAGTAAAGAAGATTACGAGAAACCAATATTCAAAGCTTTACAAAATGGCCGGCTCCGGATTGTTCAAGGATAAGGCAAACCTGCACCTGCAGGTCTCGAAATTCAAGGAAGCCGAGAGCGTAAAGAAAAAAGAAGAGTCCAAATAAAAGATGAGAATTATGAGCAGATATTCACCGAAATTCAAAAGAAGGCAGGACGGCATAACGAATTACAAAAAGCGATTCAACATGCTGAAATCGCAGCTTCCAAGAGTCGTGATGCGGATTACAAACAAAAAAATAATTGCGCACGCCTCTGTTTTTGACCAAAACGGGGACAAGACAACCGCATTCATAGATTCGGCGCGCCTTAAAGCCCTTGGATGGAAGCACTCGGTAAAATCAATCCCTGCAGCATATCTTACAGGCGCCCTTATGGCATCGGTAATGAAAGAGAAGGGGCAGAATGACTGCATAATTGACCTGGGCCTGCGCACAAATACAAAAGGCTCAAGAATTTACGCTGCATTGAAAGGAGCAGCCGATGCAGGATTAAAATTCCCGCATTCGCCGGATTATTTCCCGGTAGAGGACAGGATATCCGGAAAGCACATCGACGCTTATCGCAAGACCGATGTGAGCAAGGATTTCGGGGAATTTAAATCTAAGCTTTTGTCAGGCTCTATGAAGCTTCCTGCAAAGAAAGAGAAAGCAGTAAAGGAAAAAAAGGAAAAGCCGGTGAAGGCAAAAGCAGTGAAGGAAGTAAAAAAGAATGATTAAGGAGGCAATATAGGGTTTTAACCCAATGCATAAAATGATGGTTAAAAATCCGTTCGCAACGCCTTATAAACCATTTTGAGGGCAGGGAGTCCAGATACTTCGTATCAAGCTTTTCAACCCAATAATAATTGTGAATGGTTAAAAATGGAGAATGATAAAAAATCATGGAAACTGCGGTTTCCAAGCTTTTTTATCCAATAAATATGGAGAATGATAAAAAATGGCACGAGGATTTCAAAAACGTATGGAAGGGCCTAAAGTTGATTTGTCAAAGTGGATTCCGCGAACAGAGCTTGGCAGGAAAGTCGCCAACGGCGAAATCAAGAGCATTCATGATATTTTCGACATGGGCTATGTCATAAGGGAACCGGAGATAATCGACTTTTTAATCCCGACTCTTTCAGAGGAAATACTGTACATCGGCGGGATGCCCGGCAAGGGAGGAGGAAAAATGAGGACTCCACTGCGAATAACCACAAGAATGCACCGCTCAGGCAGGAGAAGGACAATTCATGCTCTCATGGCAGTCGGCAACAAGAACGGCGTTGTCGGCATCGGCTATGCAATAGGAAAAGACGCAAAGAGCGCGATAGAAAAGGCAGGAAAACAGGCGCGCCTTAATGTAATGCTTATCAGGAGAGGCTGCGGCTCATGGGAATGCAACTGCTGCGGCACGCACTCGATACCGTTCAAGGCTCTTGGAAAGCGCGGCTCTGTCAAAGTAACACTCATACCGGCTCCAAAAGGAATAGCGCTTGGCGTAGCAGACGAAATCAAGAAAGTAATGACACTTGCAGGCATCAGGGACCTGTGGATGAAGTCGCGCGGGGATACAGGAACGCGAGTGAATTTCGTCCTGGCAGTCTTCGAGGCATTCAGGAACCTGAACAAGCTTAAGGCAGACGAAAATGCGATAAAAGTCACAGGAATGAAACTGGGAATGATTCAGGCCGCAGAAGGGCAGAAGCCGGAATCAGCATAAAAGGAGAATGATTGAACTGGTGATTTGATAATTCCAACCCATAGCAATGGGTTAATGGTTGGAAATCCGTTCGCAACGCTTTATTAACCATGAATTGCGTTGCTCTCGGCTTTTCAATCCAAGTAAAATGGAGAATGATTGAAAATGTTTGCAGTACTAAGAGTTCGCGGAACATCAAAGCTTGACGGCGATGTAGCTGATACGCTAAAGATACTTCATCTCAACAAACCGAACCATTGCGTCATTATTCCTGACAATCCGGTTTACCGGGGAATGCTTAAGAAAGTCCAGGGTTGCGTTGCCTGGGGCGAGATAAAGCCGGAAGTCTTGAAGAAGCTTATAGAAAAACGCGGCAAAAAAGAAAGTGCAAAAGCAAAAGCCCCGGCAAAAGCAGCCGTAAAAACTGAAGAGAAAAAATCAAAAGAGGAGCATGTTTCGGGCGTCTTCAAGCTTTCGCCTCCTAAAAACGGCTTTGCGCGAAAAGGGGTTTTGCGCGGCTTCGGGCAGGGAGGAGAGCTCGGATACCAGAAAGAGAAAATAAACGAGCTGCTTGAAAGGATGATTTAGAGGAGTTCATCTCGCTTCGCTCGAAGCTTTCCAACCCAAATCGATTGGCGAGAGGTTGAAAATATGCAGATTCGCGCAATTGCCATAGTCCATGGCAAGGTCCAGGGCGTGGGATTTCGCGCCGCAACAAGGGCACTGGCTTTGGATTTGGGCGTAAAAGGATATGTCGAAAACCTGTCCGACGGCACTGTAAGAGTTGTTGCAGAAGCCGAAGAAGACATCATGGAAAACTTTTTAAAGTGTATTGAGGCAAGAGAGCTTTTCGGCAAGAATATTGTAAGCAAAATGGATGTAACCCGCGAAAATGCGACAGGAGAATTCAATGATTTTTCAATTTTAAGATAAAGATAATTATTTCAACCCAATACATTGGGTTAATGGTTGAAAATCCGTTCGCAACGCATCTGAACCATGAACCGCGTTGCTCTGGAGCTTTTTGAGGAATTAAAGGTCATTTCGCTAAAGCTCAAAGCTTTTCAA
>CABMCT010000063.1 GCA_902384675.1 uncultured archaeon
AACCATTGACAATCGTTATTGGGTTGGAAAGCTTGACACGAAGCCATCTCGATAAATCTCGAAGGCTTCCAGCTTGAAAAGCTGGAGGTGTCATGATTTGTCTATTCTTTCTTGGAAAGAAAGAAAAAAAATGCATTACATTGCGCGCAACCTTCTGATTCTTTCCTCAATCGGCGGATGCGTCGAGAAAATGCTCTCTGCGTTCAGGTGTCTTATTGGGTTTGAGAAGAACAGGTGCGATACTGCGCCTGCAGGCTTTATAGTGCTCTTTGAATTTGCAATTTTTTGGAGCGCGTTCGCCAATCCATCCGGATAGCGGGTCAGGAATGCTCCGTTTGCATCCGCAAGATATTCTCTCTGTCGCGAAATCGCAAGCTGGATGAGCTGTGTAACAATTGGTGCAAGTATTGCAAGGACAAGGCCGATGATTACAAAAATTGCATTTCCCCGTCTGTTTTCCCTGTCACCTGAGCTGAACCACATGCTTCGCAAAAACATCTGGCTTATAATGCTCACCATTCCGACAAGCACTGCAATAAGGGTTGCGAATCTTATGTCATAATTTACAATATGGGACATTTCGTGCGCAATCACGCCTTCCAGTTCCTGTCGGTTAAGCCTCTCCATTGCGCCTGTTGTGACTGCAATTACGGCATTTTGGGGATTTCTTCCAGTTGCAAAGGCGTTAATATCGGGACTGTCCAGAACGTAAATTTTGGGAGTCGGGATTCCTGCGGCAATTGCAAGACCCTCAACAGTATTTACAAGATATGCGTTCTCCTGCTTTGTTGCCGGCCGCGCACCTGTTGTTGCAAGAACGATTTTGTCGCTCCAGTAATATGAGCCGATTGTAAAAAGAATCGAAACTATTGTGCCAAGTATAAGAAAGCCAAAAATCGCGCCGGGATTATATATCATTCCGATTGCGTAAATCAGGAGCACGAGAACTGCCGGGACAATCAGCATCAGAAGAACGGAATTCCTGCGGTTTGCGGAAATCTGGTCCTGGACATTGATGTGCGCGATTTGGTTTTTCATAACCATTATAGTGTGTTTTCAAGAATATAAAGAATTTTTTGGACTTCGGCTTATGAATTTCAAACTTTCCGTCAGCGGCTCTGTAGAAAACATATAATTAACATCTCCCCAACTTGATAACAAGGGTTAATCGCTGTCAAGCGAGGGAGATAAACATGTATGGGGAGAATATCTATATATCTGTTTCTAAATGCTGCCTTGCAGCCTGCAAGGCTGCAAGAATAAGGAATTATTCCTGCAAAAAGTCGAAAAAGATGTATAAACAGAGCCAATTAATATCGGTTTATGCATTGATGAAATATCTCCGGCAGACATTCCGTGGAATAATAAGCATACTTGAAATAATGCCGAAGCTGCTGGATTTACTGGGATTAAAACAAATTCCGCATTTTACAACAGTGCAGAAATTTGTCCAAAGATTCGACAAGATAAACAAATTGATTTCCATCCGGAAACCAATAGACATTATAGCAATTGATGCATCGGGATTTTCATCTGACTATGCATCAAAGTATTATGCGGACCGAATAAAGGGGGAGTCATTAGTAAAGAACTATGTAAAGAATTCAATATGAATAGACACAAAAACTCAAACCATTCTTTCGTCCATAACATCCATTGGCCCAAAACACGACAATCTTGATTTTATTCCGCTTATTGAAAATGCAGGCTTAGCGCCTGCATTTGTTGTTGCTGACAAAGGATACGACTGTGAAAACAATCATAAATTCGTAAATATGCTAAACGCCATATCGATGATTCCGATAAAAAGCAATGTACGGAGAGGGAAATATAGGCACAAAATGCAAAAACGATTCGATGAAAGAATTTATCACCAGAGAAGCAAGGCAGAAACGGTATTTTCGGTGATGAAACGGAAGTTTGGCGGAACAATTTATTCAAGAAACCAAAGAATGCAGGTTTTGGAAGTTTCTTGGATAAACTTTGTTTATAACCTGCACCGTTCGGTGCAGGTTAAAATCTGCACTTTATGGATGATTTCTACAGAGCCCCGTCAGCTTTATATATTTATCTTCTCTCAATAGATGAATTGTTTCTAATCATTTACGATGTTCGTCGGATTAGAATCATCTCGTTTGCTGCTTGCAAACTCGAAGCTTTTGAGGGCTCCATACCTCAAAAAGCTTGAAACCTGTATGCTTGCAAGAAGGTTTCATGATTTTTCAGGGCTTAGAAAGAAGGGGATAGTACTACGTTGGAGACACTTTTTTATTCGGGCTTAACAGGGTTGATATTCAGTATTCTTCTTGCGTTAGTGTTTATTTCAAAGGGGGGCCGGCTCGTCAGGCGCATCTCATTGTCTGTTGCGGCAATATCCTGTATTCTGCTTCTTGCCTTCTCATCAATCGTAGTTTACCAGAACCAGGCACTTTCATTTTCCCTGTACCAGATGCTTCCAGCGCTCCAGTTCTCCTTTTTCATTGACCGCCTTGCGGCGTTTTTCATTCTTATCATATCGATTATTTCCTTGAGCGTCTCGATTTATTCAATCGGATACATCGAGCACTATTCCGGCGATACAAAAAAGAATTCCCTTGTTTCGCTTATGATTCTTTTCATGCTATCGATGATTCTTGTCGTGGCATCAAAAACATTGTTTTCATTCCTGTTTTTCTGGGAAATAATGGCGCTGTCCTCATTCATCCTTGTAATGTTCGAGTATGAAAAAAAGGAAACGCGCAAAGCGGGTATTTTCTATTTTATCATGACTCAGCTAAGCACCGTATTTTTGCTTCTTGCATTTATCATGATTTATAACGCAACCGGCTCTTTTGACATTGCAAAAGTGTCCGACGCGTCCCCTTTTGTTTTTCTCTTCTTGTTTGCAGGCTTTGGAATCAAGGCAGGAATCATTCCGTTCCACAAATGGCTGCCCTATGCACACCCCGCAAGCCCGTCCAACATCTCTGCCCTGATGTCGGGCATTATGATTAAGGTGGCGATTTACGGCCTTATGCGATTTGTCCTCTTTGTCCTTACCCCCGAACTGTCATGGGGCTTGTTGATTTTCGGTGCAGGGGTAATTTCCGCAATCTTTGGCGTCATCTACGCCCTAAAAGAGCACGACATAAAGCGGCTTCTTGCATACCACAGCATAGAAAATATCGGCATCATCCTCATCGGCTTTGGCCTGTATATAATATTTTCTGCTTACGGCTTAACGCAGCTAGCTCTTCTTGGAATTATCGGCGCTCTGTTCCATACAATGAACCATGCGCTTTTCAAAAGCCTTCTCTTCCTGACAGCAGGCTCGGTTGTAAATGCAACAGAAACCAAGAACATCGAGGAGATGGGCGGCTTAATAAAATCCATGCCTTATACGGCGCTTTTCTTTTTCATCGGCGCAATCTCTATATCCGCCCTGCCGCCGTTCAACGGCTTTGTAAGCGAATTCATGATTTTCCAGGCATTCTTAATGTCCTGGAGCCTTGCAAGCCCGATGCTTGAGGTGTTGATGATAGTCGGACTTACGATTTTTGCCCTTACAAGCGCGCTTGCAGCAGCATGTTTTGTCAAGGCGTTCGGGATAACTTTCCTGGCAGCCCCGCGTTCCGAGCATGCAAAGCACGCAAAAGAATCTTCATTTTCAATGCTGCTTGGCCCGGCAATCCTTGCAATTCTCTGTGTTGTATCAGGAGTGTTTTCATACCAGATATTTTCGCTTCTGGGATATGCCTCTCTTGTCCCCAACCTGATGATTATTAGCATTTTCCTTGTCGCAGTCTACGCATTTGCATTTGTGTCGCTGCGCGCCTTTGCATCCAACAACACAAGAATCGGCGAGACATGGGGCTGCGGCATATTGTCCCAGAACCCAAGGATGGAGTATACTGCTTCCGGATTCTCGGAGCCTATTGTCACTGTTTTTAAGTCTGTGTACAAGACAAAGAAAACCAATCACAGGACATTTTTTGACAAATACCAGAGCATATTCAGGGAAGGCGCAGGCGAGATACAGCTTTTCAAATTCTTTGAGGAGTACCTTTACATGCCGGTTGCCAGGGCGACAGATTATATCTCCCGCAGGGTGTCGTGCTTCCAGAGAAAAGACCTGGACTTCTACATCGCATGCTCCTTTGTAACTGTTCTTGTGCTCCTGCTTATCATGGGGTGGCTTGCATGAATGCTTTTGTCCAATATAGTGTTCTGAATGTGCTTTTCGCAGTTCTGGTATCGCCGCTGTTTATGAGCCTGATAAAGAAAGTCAAGGCGCTTGCACAGGGAAGAAAAGGCCCATCCCTGTTCCAGATGTATTATAATTTATGGAAGCTTCTCAAAAAAGAGGTTATCTACTCCTCAAATTCTTCATGGATTATGAGAGTGACGCCTTATGTTAATATAACTGTGATGGCAGTTGCCGCGCTCTTTGTCCCGCTTATACTTATACCGCAGCCGGTATATGGCATAGGCAATATAATCCTGTTCCTTTACCTGCTTTCGCTTGCGAAATTTTTCATGGCGCTCTCCGGCCTTGACGCAGGAAGCGCATTCGGCGGTATGGGAAGCTCGCGAGAGATGACAATTTCGGCATTGATTGAGACGATAACAATCGTGGTATTTGCAGCGCTGGCATTTGCCCTTAAGACCACCAACCTGCACGAGATGTTCCTGCAGATTCTTGAATCCAACATGCTCTTCCTGAACCCTGTGCTTATCCTTATTTCCATCTCGGTTTTCATTGTGCTTATAGTCGAAACTGCAAGGGTTCCGGTGGATAACCCGGAGACGCATCTTGAGCTGACCATGATACACGAGGCGATGATACTCGAGCAGTCCGGGAAGAACCTGGCATTAATGGAATGGTCCCATGCAATCAAGCAATTGCTTTTTATGGGAATTCTTATCAATATCCTTTTCCCCTGGGGAATTGCAGTCGCGCTAACGCAGTACAGCATTGTGGTTTCGATGCTCGCATTCCTGGTAAAGGCATCGGTTCTTGCAGTTGCCGTAGGCTTGTTTGAATCGTCCTGCGCCAAGTCGCGGCTGTTCCACCTGCCAAGCCTGTTTACGATTGCGCTTTTCTTTTCGGTTATTACGATACTTATAGAGGTGTTTGCATGATAGCTCCTGCCCTGCTTGATAATCTGATAAAAGTCTTAATCAATCTTATACTTGCCACTGCTGCGATTATAATTGTAAAGCGGGATGTGCTTTCGCTTGTTTCGACTTATTCAATCCAGTCGCTTCTTTTGGTGTTCGTGGCCTCGGTGCTTTATATGGAAAATGCAAATGTCATGCTTTTATACCTTGCCCTGCTTACGCTGGTCAGCAAAGCGATGATTATCCCGCATTTTATGGAACGGATACAGAAAAAACTGAACATCAAAAGGGACGTGGAGTTCCACTATCTTTCCCCGACAAGCGCGCTTTTTGCCAGCGTGTTTATAATTTTAGTCGTATATTTTTTCCTTTTCCGCATACTTGGCGAACTCTCTCTAAGCAATGTTTTCTTTCTGGGAGCGACCGTCGGGGTCTCTTTGACATTCATGGGAATGTTGATAATATTCAGCAGGAAGCAGACAATTACAAACATTGTCGGGTATCTCACAATGGAAAACGGCGTTCTTTTATTCGGCCTTTTCCTCACAGAGCTCCCGCTGATTATCGAAGCCCTGATTGTAATCGACCTGATTATGCTTACGCTGCTTGCAACCATTCTTGCATTCGGAATCAATTCATCGATTGAGGAATTCCATGCAAGGCTCAATCCGTTCAAGAGGTTTGCAGCATTCAAATCCAGGCTGTTAAATAATGAAGGTGAAGACGAATGATACTCTCGATATATGCTATTGTAGGTTTTGTAGCACTGCTATTGATATTGCTTTGCAGGTCGCACAGGAGCATGAATGCTTTATCAACAGTCCACTCGTTGGCATATTTCACCCTGGCACTCTATACCTTGCTTTATGTTCGGCTTCCAAGCTTCTACCTCCAGGACAGGTATTTCTTCATAGACCACCTCGGCATCTATGAGGCATTGATTGCAGCAGTGCTGTTTTTCTTTGCATCGGTATACTCCAAAGGCTATGTCGAAGGCCTGATAAATATAGGGGAACTGGACCGCGGGAACCTTAAGCTGTTCTACGTGGCATTCAATCTTCTGCTTATATCAGTGACCTATTCGTTTTTCTCAAACAACCTTGCGCTTTTCTGGATATTTGCGGAGCTGACTACTGTATTTTCCGCAGTGCTCATAGTGACGCTTAATGCCAAGAAAAACATAGGGGCTGCGCTCAAGTATGTCTTTATGGCCTCTACTTCAATGCTCTTTTCCTTCATAGGCCTGATTTTCCTTTTCACCCTGACAGAACATGCGCTCGGAGCAGGGACTTTGAACTGGGATTTGCTTATGCTTAACGCAGCTCAGCTTTCTCCAACGATTCTTTTGGCATCCTTTGTATTCATTTTCATAGGCATGGCAGCAAAGTCAGGCATTGTTCCTTTTCATGCATGGCTTCCTACTGCATATGCAAAAGCCCCGTCTGCTATAAGCGCGATTTTATCCGGAAGCGTTTCAAGCGTAGGAGTGTACGGGATTATCCGTGCATACGCGATCCTGCACCAGACCGCAGCAGCAGGCAGGATTTCCACGCTTCTGATTGTGTTCGGCCTGGCCAGCATAGCTGTTGCTGCATTCAGCATGCTCTCTCAGATTAATCTCAAAAAGCTTATTGCATTTTCAAGCATAGAAAATACTGGATTGATGATTCTTGGGATAGGTCTTGGAACGCCTGTTGCACTGTTCTGGGTTCTATTTCATAAGCTTGCCCATGCGCTTACAAAAGCAGTCCTGTTCTTTTCCGGTGGAATAATGCACCGCCAGTACGGCAGCATGCATGCCGAGGAAATAAAAGACGCGCTGGAGCTGCAGCCTCTTGCGTCATGGGGCCTGATTCTTGGAGCAGCCGCAATAATCGGCATGCCTCCTTTTGCAATATTTGTCTCAAAGCTGTTCCTGCTCCTGCAGGCTGCAAAGTTATCGCCCGTATTGCTTTTTGTTGTATTGGCTTTGCTGCTTGTTGCCGCCGGCGCATTTGCAATGTTCCTTTCGCGAGTATTTGCGCAGGACGGCGGAAATAACAACAACAAAAAGATAGAAAAATACATTGTTCCTGATGGAATGACATTTTCAATAGTCGCATTGATTGTCATTATTTTTGTCCTGGGAATATTTTTCCCGCAATATTTAAGCGATTTATTGAATAATATTGTGGCAGAGCTGGGCATAAAATGAAGAGGGTTATTATATGAATCATACAAAAGAGCTGATAAGCATTTTCAGTAAAGAAATTCCTGCAAAGAATATTGTTGAAGGATGCAATAACGAAGTCTATGCACCTATCAACGAAGAGGAATTTGCAAAAGCAATTACCACATTATCCGCGCGCGATTCTTCCTTAATTAGCCTGTTCTGTGCGGAAAGTTTTGGGAAGAATAAAGGATTCACATTATTCTACGCCTTTGAAAAAGCAGGCAGCGAAGAAATCATAATTCTGCAGCGCGCCCTGAAGTCTAACCACGCAAACTCGATTGCAGAACAGTTCCCTTCGGCATCGTGGTACGAGCGCGAAATAATGGACGGATTTGGCGTCCGGTTCGATGATGCTTTTGACAAAAGAAGATTATTCCTGCACGAGAGATATCCTGATGATTTCCATCCGCTTCTGAAGTCTTTCAAGAACGAGAAAGTAAAAATGAAAAGCTCTGTAAAGCCTGAAGACGAATACCAGTTCAGGGAAGTGCATGGGGAAGGAGTTTATCATATTCCGGTCGGCCCTGTACACGCAGGGATTATCGAGCCGGGGCACTTCAGGTTTAGCGTAATAGGGGAAACAATATTCAACCTTGAGGTGAGGATGTTCTGGAAGCACAGGGGAATAGAAAAACTTGCAGAAGGAAAAACTCCTCTTGAGTGTGTCAGGATTGCAGAAACCATAAGCGGGGATGAAACAGTGGCTAACGCGGTTGCGTTCTCCAATGCAGTAGAAAAAATATCAAACATAAATGTTCCTGTGCGCGCATGGCATTTAAGAACAATATTCTTGGAGCTTGAGCGCATATATTCCCATCTCGGGGACATGGCAGGAATGATTATAGACATAGCTTATCCTGTCGGGGCGTCGCCATTCTTTATTCTTCGCGAGGAGATGTTCAGGCAGAACGATGCGCTCACGGGCTCGAGATTTATGAAAGGAATCGTAGCTCCTAGCGGGCTCAAAAAAGACATTCCGGAAGATGCTCTCGGAAATCTTTCATCATATCTTGAGGCATTTTCAGGGAGGTTCTGCGAGGCGATAAAGGTTGCGCATTCATCTTCATTTTCTGTAATCGACCGCCTCGAGACAACGGGCGTTGTAAGAAAAGACCTTATAAAGCCGCTTCATATCACAGGCCCTGTGGCAAGGGCATCCGGAGCGCTCACAGACACCCGCATAGATCATCCTTACGGCATTTACGGCAATCTCGGGCTTTCAAGGAAGTTTCTTGAGCGGGGAGATGTAATCAGCCGCTTTGATTTGAAAGCCGCGGAGGTCCTGGATTCTGTTCGCATCATCAGGAAAATGATTAAAGAAATGCCTAAAGGAAGCGTAATAAAAGCAGGCGATATCGCGGATGGGTATGCAATTTCGGTTGTAGAGGCTCCGCGCGGGCAGAGCGTCCACTGGCTATACCTGAAGAACGGCGTTGTCGACAGGTACAAAGTTAGGACCGCTTCATTCTGCAACTGGCAGGCAATAGAGCATGCAGTGCTCGGAAATATTGTCCCTGATTTCCCGCTTATCAACAAAAGCATGAATCTGTCTTATGCCGGAACCGACTTGTAATGATGGAAAAATGTAATGGGTGCGAATATGCTGAAAGTTGTTTCGAATGTTTTCAAAAGAAAGAAAACCGAGGATTTCAAATTCAGGGACGCCGAGTTTGAAGAGCTCGGCCTCAGGCTGAAAAAAGAGATAGGCTCGATATTCGGCAGGAGCCTTGCGATAAGAGAGCTGGACTCAGGCAGCGATAACTCGACAGAGATAGAGCTTGTGAATCTGACCACCCCGTATTACGACGTCGAGCGCTTCGGAGTTTCGTTTGTTGCGTCTCCCAGGCACGCTGACGTTATTATAATTACTGGTGCAGTAACCCAGAACATGGCTGTTGCTGTCAAAAAAACATATGATGCAACTCCGGCTCCGAAGCTTGTAATTGCGATAGGAGATGATGCCTGCAACGGAGGAATATTCAAGGATTCTTATGCAGTGCTTGGCGGCGCAGATAAGATAATTCCGGTTGATGCCAAAATTCCGGGAAACCCGCCCACGCCGAAAGAGATTTTGAAGGGATTGCTGGCGCTCATGAAAGTGATAAGAAACAGAAAATGAGACTATTCTGAAAGATTAAAATATGTATTTGGCGAGTTCGCATGGGCATAGTGTGCATAGTTGTCCCACTTTGATTTCTTCACTTTTATTCCAAGGTATTTTTTCAGGGCAGATGTCAGAAGGCGGGTATCATTCACATCATATGCCGGTGCATACTCCGGGTCTGCCTTTTCAATAGCTTTGCCCATTTTTTGCGCGTTACGGTAATCATCTACAAGATATGTCAGCATATCAAGAGTGTGCAATGCAGGGCTTTCCGGGCTGGAAAATCTGTTTTCCCTGTATGAAGAAATCGCTTCATAAAAAGTATCTCTTGCCCCTGATGCCATATAAGTTTTTGCCGATTCTGCGGCTTCATGCAAATAGCTTTTATGGATTTTTGCCTCAGAAATGTCTTTATAGTCTCCTTTAGATTCCGGTTCTTCGTATTTAATCGACAATCTGCGGAGTATCCCGCCCACGTTTGCGCCATGGACAGGTGAGTTGTTTTTCTCCTTCTTTTCTTGCGAAAGAAACCAACGCTGGCTGCGGCGAGTATTACTGCCAGCATTGAAAGAAATATGGCACCAAAGAGCTCAAGCATATCACATTATTTGTCTCTATGAAGTATATTAAATCAATGCAACTTCAAGAGACCGCGAGCCTATAAAAAGTTTTGGCGCAAGCATTATTGTATGGACCGCTCATTTCTCAGGCTCTACACAATCCAGTTTTTCTACATAATATCGCATGTTTTCGGATGGACGTTGTCATCGCTTTATTTTGTACAAATCGGCTATTCTTTCATAGACATTGCAGTCTATTTCGCGGCATCGTTTATTTCGTCAGTGCTCACGGTTATGGCGCTAAAGCACTTCCATTCAAACAGATTGATGCGAGCGGGACTTATACTGAAATTTCTTGTATTCGCCACAGCCGCGTATCTTTATGTTAAGCCGCTCCTGCTGTTCTCGGAAATTATGCAGGGTGTGATGGCCATATTCTGGTGGGTGCCGATGAATATCCATTTTTTCAGGCACAAAAAGGAGGGCAGGAACGCGTCGCACAGCGGGCTTTATTTCCTGATGTGGCCTCTTGTCAGCACAATACTTCCGGCAGTTGCAGGCGCGGCTGCTGAGAAGTACGGCATGAAAACCGTCTTTTTTTCTGCTGCAGCGCTCATTCTTCCAGCAATAGTGCTTTCTTTTAGGGCAAAAGAATCAAGCCAGATAAATATCAATTTCAAGCGGTTCACCGAATATACAAAAGGAGTAAAGACGCTATTGTTTCTCCAGGGCATCTGGGAAGGCGTTGACTGGACTGTTGTTCCTCTTGCAACGCTTTCTTTTGTTTCTGCCGCAGCAGGATTTGGCGCATTCTATTCATACCTGGGATTTTTCGGAATAGTTGCGTTTTTTATTGCAGGCAGGGCATCGGACAGGATTAAAAAGCGCGCGATTTTTCTCTACCCCGTAACTGTTGCAATGGCTTTATCAACTATACTTTCAGGACTTTCCACAACATTTCTTGCGTGGGGTGTGTTTCGCGGGGCAGTAAGCTTTCTTGTCAATCTTTTCTCGCCGTTTTCAATGACAGTAGTTGTGGATACAAGCAAAAGCCTGGAGGAGTCGATGATTGCGCGGGAGTTTCTGCTGAACTTCGGCCGCGCGCTTGGCGCAATGATTGTTGTGCTCCTGCTTATAATGTCTGTCCCGATACAACACGCGCTTGTGGTTTCCGGTGCGATACTGCTTCTGCATCCTTTGTTTTTGCGCCATAAGAAAAAGGGATATCGTGTGGAGATTTAGTTTCTCTATTAAACTTATCTATAACCCGCTACCTTAAACGCGCTCGGACATATTTTGTTCAGCGGGCATATAGAGCAGAAAGGGCGCTTTGCAACGCAGGTTTTTCTTCCGTGGGCTATCAACAGATTAGAAATGTTTCGCCACTCGCTTTTCGGATAAATTTCCATTAAATCCTGTTCGATTTTTTTCGGGTCCTTATTTTTTGTCAGGCCAAGACGGAATGCAACGCGCGTTACATGCGTGTCTACTGTAACGCCTTCTATTATTCCGAAGGCTTCGGAGAGAATGACGTTCGCTGTTTTTCGTCCCACACCGGGAAGCGTTGTAAGGTCCTGCATGGTTTTCGGGATTTTTCCGCCAAAATCAGAAACAATTTTCTTTGTTGCCGCGATGATATTTTTTGCCTTGTTCTTGTAGAATCCTGTTGATTTTATCTCCTGCTCGAATTCTTTCAGGTCTGCATTTGCATAGTCCTCTACTGTGTTGTATTTTTTGAATAAATCTTTTGTTATTATATTTACGCGCACATCAGTGCATTGGGCTGAAAGAATTGTGGAGACAAGAAGCTGCAGAGGATTCCGGTGAATAAGTGCGGTATGCTGCTCGCCGTGTGTTTTTTTGAGTATGTGCAGGATTTCTGATGCGTGTTTTTGCAGAGTTTCATTTGCCATCTTTCTTCCCCCGGCCAAGCGCAATATGCGCCCGCGTCATCTGCCCTGAAGCCTGAGCTGCCAAAACCGATAATTCTCCAGCAAGAACAGCTGATGCGATTATTTCTGCGAATTTTTTTGAATTTTCTCCCGGCCTGGAAGTTGCTCCCGCACACCCCATAATCGAGAGTGCCTCCTTCTGCGTTGCAAGGCCCGTTCCCCCGCCGACTGTTCCGACATTGAGGCTTGGAATATAGACTGAAATGTAAAGATTTTTTCCATCTAACTCGGCTGTTGTAATCCCGACGCTTCCGTCTGCGATATGCGCAGGGTCCTGCCCTGTTGCTATGAAAGCAGCGGCAATTATGTTTGCGAAATGCGCATTAAACCCGAGGCTGCCTGCCAAAGCAGAGCCGACCAGATTTTTCCTGTAATTCAGCTCGACTATATCTTCAGGCGTTGTCTTAAGAACGTTCTGGACGGTGTCGCGCTTTATTACTGCCTCTGCAAGCACTGTTTTTCCCCGCCCTTCAATTAAGTTCAGGGCAGACGGCTTCTTGTCGATGCACATGTTTCCCGAAACGCTAATACACTTTGCCTTTGTCTCTTTTTCGATTAATTTTGCCATTTCTTCGCTCGCGATTGTCACCATGTTCATTCCCATGGCATCCTTTGTGTCGAATTCAAAGCGCACATAAACGTTTTTCCCGACAATCCAGGTTTTTTCCCCCGTAAGTTCCCCGAATTTTGTCGTCGATGCAGCTACTTTTTTCAGCTCGTCAAAATGCGATTTTACCCAGCCTGAAATTTCTCTGGAATGCTTTATCCCGGATGATTTGAATACAGGCGCCCGCGCCATTTTATTTGACAGGATAACTGCTGTTGTGCCGCCTGATTCCGAGATTGCCCGGCAGCCGCGGTTGATTGATGCGACTAAAGCCCCTTCTGTTGTTGCAAGAGGAATATAGAACTCGCCTTTCGCGAATTCGCCGCTGATTTTAATCGGGCCTGCGATTCCAACAGGAACATGCACTGCGCCGATTATATTTTCGGTGTTTCTTGACGAAACCGCGCTGATATCAAAGGAAAATGACGACATCGACCTTAATTCAGTCTTTGTCTTCTCTTCGACAAATTTCCTTCGCAATTCGACAGATTCCTGAGGCGGCACTTTTTCGTCAAGCTCATGCATTTTCAGCTTTCCTGCCAAAAGCTGCTTTAAAACATCCTCATTTGACGCCATATTTAACTATGCGGGAAGAAAGTTTATATACCATTTCGCGTAACGTATTTGGTATGAAGTGCTTTTTCGCGAATTAATGCTTTAGGCATTCCATTTTATAATATGTATAGGTGAAGTAAAATGAAAATCGGCTTTCCAAATCACCCAAGAAAAGATATCCTTGAAGAGATAGAATGGATTGGAAAGAACGGATTCGATTTCATAGACTTTTTCCTGGAAGAAGACAAGGCAGTCCCGGAAAAAATCGATATCGAAAAAGCAAAAACTCTCCTGAAAAAATACGGGCTTGCCACTGTCGGCCATACTGCATGGTACCTGCCGATAGGCTCTCCCATAAAATCAATAAGGAATGCTGCGGTTGCGGAAGCTGCAAAATATTTTGCGGTTTTCGGCAGGCTGGGAGTTAAATTCGTCACAATTCATTCCAACTGGCTAAGCGGCATGTTTTCTTCAGAAGAAGGCGTAAAATTCCAAGTAGAAAGTCTCAGGAAGCTTGTCGAAGAGGCGAAAAAATACAATATCGGGGTAATGTACGAGCCGGTGGATACGCCGTCGGATAATGTTGAAAATGTTTCGGCTATCCTGGATAAAGTGCCGGGGTTGTTCCTGCATCTGGATATCGGCCATGCTAACCTGTTTGGAAAAAGGCCTGAAGATTTTATCAGGAAGTTTCATAAGCGGCTGAAGCACGTGCATCTGCATGACAACGATACATATCAGGACCTGCACCTTCCTTTAGGCTGCGGAAGTACAGACTGGGAAAAAACAATTGCTGTCCTGAAAAAATATTACAACGGTACAATAACCCTTGAAGTCTTTTCAAGAGACAAGGACTATGTTCTTTTAAGCAAAGAAAAATTGAGAAAGCTGTGGAATAAAATATAATTTTTTCTGTCCAAAAAATCTTTATAAATAGCAACGTGCATAATAGATAATTAGTTCTTTACAAAAGGTCACAGACAAAGATGAAAGAAAAATTTCTTTTTGAATGCCGCGAGCCGCGAAACTTTTGTGCAGTTCTTAACATTTCTTTAAGCGAAAATTGCTGATTCTCTGAATGATTTTGAGCGAATACTATGCGAAATTACGAAAAATTCTGGAAATTGAAACAGGGAGAAAATGAAGAAAATGGACGAGACAACACTTGAAGATATTTGGATGCAGGTAACAAAACAGGTGGAACATCCGGAGCAGGCAATAAATATTTTTAGCATGCTCGCCAAAAAGAAAGCGTATACTATAGACCAAATTGATACTTATCTGAATAGTGTATTCCCAAAAAGGGCGGCTTCTCAAATATTGCAAACAGGGAAAAATATTAAGAAAAAAGAAGTAGAGCGTTATCCAGATAGCGATATTGACAACTATGCTAGAAGCACGAATTCCTCGAATATTCTGTAATTATTCATATCCTCTGCTTTATACAAGAGGCAGATTTGACCAACGCCAAGACTAAACCTTGGCGGCCATCCGGGTTCTTTTCGTTCCGGAACATGTTGCATTGCATCTTTGTAATTTATCATTTCTGCACTGTTTTCTTTAAGGCACGCCGATTTTGTCAGTTCTTTTAGATTGTCGGGGTACCAAACAGATATGTGCGGGCTATATAATTCAAGTTCTTTATAAGCCCGTGATCCATCTTCTAAATCGCGCAATTCGCTTACAAGGGCATTATGCAATAATTGCAGTTCGTCGGTCTTTTTCACATCCAGATATATCCCTATAGCTTTTTCATTTGAGCCATGAAATCGCGCGCCGTCAACATGCATTCTAAACGGCTTTGTCTTTGCAGCGGTTTGAAAAACCCTCCGGTAAACTTTTTTCAGGGAGTCTTCATCGCAGACATTGCCCACGCTCACAAGAGTGTTGTGGACCGGGTATTCCAGGACTTCGTTTCCTCCATATAGCCGGTTAAATTCAAGCTGCCATTCTCTTATCAACGAGAGATAAGGCTCTTCGGGCACTATAGCAGCAATCAGCTTAACCATAATCATAGAGAAGCCCGCTGATTTAAAAACCTTATTTTCAACTGTCGAAGATCTTGAGAAGCTTGAAATTCTCGCAAAGGCTTTATGACTTTTCCTCTAACTTTAATTTAACTTCCTCTTCTATCCCAAGCGCTTTCGCGATTTCCCCGTATCTTAGCCTTATTGTGGGCTCGGAAATGCCTATCGCTTCGGATATCTCTTTCTCGGACCGCCCCTCATTTAAAAGAACCGATGCTATGTAAAGGGCTGCCGCCGCGATTCCTATTGGTGACTTTCCAAGAGCCACTTCTCCCGGAATCTTTCCAAGTATATCGTTTGCTTTGCCCTGTACCCTGCCGCCAAGCCCCAATAATGTCCCGAATCTTGAAACATAATTCTGTGGCTTTGCAGGAGTTATCTTCATATCCAGAAGCCTTGAAACATGCCTGTATGCCTTCCTGATGTCCCGCTCGCTTAGCTCCGATGCTGCTGCGAATTCGTCGATAGTTCGCGGATAGCCTCGCCTCTTTGCCACTGCAAAAAGAATGCCTGTGACCAGTTCCTCTGTGCTCCAGCCTTTGACTTTTCCGGCAGAAAGCAGCCTGTCAAAAAGCGCGGTCGCTTCTTCCTGAACACTTATCGGCAGCGCAAGGTATGCTGTCTGCCTGCGTATCTCGGAAAGCGCAGTCATCATTGTCTTGTCCCTTGAGCGTGTAATCCAGCGGTCTATGGTTCGCAGCCTCAGGTACTTCCCCCTTTCTTTTAGCGGAACGCCTGCAAGCCCTCCCAGTTCTGTTGACTTGCCTTTTCCTCTTGAAGTCGGCCCAAGCGAGGGGCCGGCTGCTTCCCTTTCCCTCCATTCGGGTATTACCGGCGGGGCTTCCTCTATTACAGTCCCGCATCTCCTGCAGACAAGTTCCCCGCGCACAGTATCTTCGTAAAACGTCGTATTGCCGCATGTGGGGCATTTCAAGGCATTCTCTGGCTGCTTTGGGCTTGAAAGTCTCAAGCGGGAGCGCGAGGACTTTAGTTGTTCGTTTTTCTTTTCCTTTTTAGCCATATTTTATTACAGAACCCGCTGCCTTTTCAATTTCGCCATCTCTGGCAGCAATATCGACGATGATTAACGAATTTTTGGCTGTAGAAAATTATTCCTTCCATTTCTTCAATGCTTCGCGGAGTTCGGCGTGCGTTTCCGCGTACTCTTTTAAAGAAATCTCTTTGAGCACAGCATCAACTGCCTGCCTCATTGCTTTTGCGCAGATGACGTATTTTTCAGTTTACAATGTCTCATGACCATAAAATTTATATACTAGCTTGCATAAATATAAGTATGGAACTTCACCTGTGGGAATGTTATCGTTGTGATAAAATCAGCGTTAATCTGACAGATTCGTTTAAGAACATTATTAAGGAAAAAATCATGAATCGAATTTACGAAGTTGCAAAAGAGATAAAAGTAACGCCTACCCGACTTTATGAATACTTTATATACCAAAGCTCGGTAGTGCCATTGGATACACTCATGAGCATTTGCAAACTTTTCGATATTCCAGCAATTACAATGGAAAAGGAAATAACGCTATATAAGCAAATGTATGTGCCGTTAAAGAATTCTATTAGAAAGCCAAAACTCCCTCTAAAAATGAGCCCGTATTTCACTTCCATTGTAGCGAATTTGTTCTTTGATGGCAGCGTACCTAAAGACGGAAAAGGTACGTACTATAATCAAAAGTCAGAAGAAATAATGCAGAATTTCATTATGCGAGTTAAGGATGTTTTTGGCGATGTGAACTATACACTTAGGCTAGACCACCGAGGCGTGCTTAAATGCAGGTTGCCACGATTGATTGGAGAGATGTGCATGCATATATACGATGTTAATTCATTTGGAACATTTGATTCAACAGTGCCCAGTAACGTTTTCAAGCTCTCAAATGAGCATAAATTAGCCTTTGTTTTAAGTGCGATAGTAGACGAAGGCTCTATTACCTATGACGGAGAGATAATGTTTGGAGTATCTAACAAAGATTTAGCGGAAGGCGTAAGAAAATTATGCACCGAATTACAGCTGAATGCAAACGAAGTTAAAAGAATATCTGGAAGCAACCATTATTATTTTTACTTAAAGTCCCAAGACATGTTTTACGAAATATTTACCCAGGCTAAGAAGAGTTACCCTTTGTTTTCCTTGGGTTACAAAGAAGAGAGATTATGGCATGCATTACGCCTTAGAAAGGTACCTTTTGGATACACACAAGAGTTCGCAAACAAAAGGAGAGAGGAGATTATTAAAAAACTCTCTCAAGAACCGCTTTCTATAAATCAATTATCACAATCACTATTTATCAGGCCGAGGAGTTTAAGAAGACATGTCTCTTTCTTATTAAACCAGAAAAGAATAGTCAAGCTCAAGAAAAATAAAAACAACCCTATTTACTTTTGCCCCACTGCATAAGTGCTATCTTAAGCTCTTTGCTTTGCTTTGCGTATTCTTCAAGGGGTATTTCCTTCATTGCCGCATAAAGTGCATCTCTCATTGCTTTTGCGCCTGCACGGGTGCCTAATTTGTGTGCGTGTATGCCACCCCCTGCTTGAATTACTACGTTATTACCAAAAATCCTAAGAATTCCCGGGACAAGACCTGGGTAAAGCCCGCCTGATGCAACAGGAAGCGCTTTTTTCAATCCTGCCATTTTAGAAGTCAGGGCGTCGCAGTTGGAAAGAACTTCTTCCTTTTCTTCAAACATTTTTCCGATAGCTGCGCCAACGTGAAGCTGGTCTATTCCCGCGAGCCTTGACAGCCTTGCAAGGACTTTCATTGAAATCCCGTGCTTCGGGCTCTTTGTTATTGCCGCATGCCCTGCCCGGTGTCCGTGAAGAATCAATTTGAAATTCTCGTTTCTTAGAGTTTCTAATCCGGACCAGCCCACGGTCAAAACATCTACCATTGCATATTCTCCGCCTGCATCCTGGACAAGCTGGGCGCGCCGGAGCATTTCCTTGGTTTCCGCGGTCACATTTACAAGATAAGCCTTTCTTTCGTTTGATTCTGTCTGGGCTTTGTCGCGCAGTTCAAGCGTTTTTGAAAGCCGAGTTTGGAAGTCGTTGAATTTTTGCGATGAAAGGTTTTCGTCATCCTTTACAATATCACAGCCCCCTATCCATGCATCGTAGGCGACTTTGGCATGGTCTTCGGAAGAGAGGCCAATCTTGGGCTTTATTATAGTGCCGACAAGGGGCCTCCTCCGAATTGCAAGCATTCTTCTGACTCCTTCTATTCCATAAGCAGGGCCCCTGAACGAGGAAATAAGCTCGTCCGGCAGTTCCATGTCAAGAAGCTTTAGATTTTTTACATTCTTCATTCCAAAGACATTGCCTGCAACGCTGGAGAGAATATTCGGAATGTTTCCGGCTTCGAAAAGCTCCTGCGGGTATGAGATTTTAATAACATTGCCTTTGATTGAGAATACCTTTGCCGCAAGCCGCTCGACATATTTTTTCGATGTAGAAATATCAGTCCATGTGCCGATTGACGATTCTGCCGCAACGCCTCCTGCAGCATCTTTTACCGGAACTCCGTTAGGCTCGATATAGAACGTGCATATCAGGTCGCCTGAATTCGGCCTGTATTTTGGGTTGACGTAGTCTGAGTATTTCATAAGAAGGCACTCTTATGTATTATATGGGCGCTTTTGAATATATAATTGATGTGTTCTATCAGAAGATTAATTTAGCTGTTCGAGCAGTTTACGATAAATTCCTAGGCCTTGTTTGTTTGCAGAAGCTTTGGCGCGCGACATAAATAGGTGCCATCCAACAATATCGAAAGCAACAAGCTCGTTATTCTCGGTCAATTTTAGGATAGCCTCCGATAGTTCCTCCAGCGAAGGACCGCTTGAATTGCTCCATGAATTATCGCCAAGACATGATATATTCGGTATCACATCAATATCTGCTGATATTTGTATCTTCTTTCCACGTACTCTTTTGGCGGTCTCAATTGAGGGAGTACAAATTATTTCGGTTCCTGGTAGCGTTCCATTATCTATATGCTGCCTCAGTTCCTGCTCTATTACCGATAAGTATCCTCTTTTTCCCTCCACCCCCAGAACATACATTTCGGACAGACATCCCAGCAGATACGTTTTTAGCGCATGCCGTGCAAATTCATCTGAACTTTCCATAAGGCACGCATTGTTCTGCAAATCCTGCCGGGAAATGACGTACTTTTTTCTGTTGAGAAATATTAAATCGGATTGACCGATATGCCCGTAAAAATCCAAGTGCCTGTCAAATATTATTTTAACGTCTATTTTTGTGCCGCTTTCCAGCAGTTTTCTCGATAGTATATGAGTATCTCCATGGAAATGCCCATCGCCAGAAACAACAACGGGAGTTTCGCCTTCTTCAGGAATATAATCTCCAAGATACTGTAATTTAGAAGTCTCGAAGCCTAATTTCTTCATTATCAGTTCTGCTCTATAAGGGTCATTTCCGATAATGTACTTGTGTTTCATGTTCGCTAGTTTGGGTAGAGTTTATTTAAAGCTTAAGAATCAGCTGTTTATTAGTTCATTCCATCTCCTGAATATCCCTCTTTCAGTAATCACACCGCTTACAAGCTTCCATGGCGTGCAATCAAAAGCAGGGTTAAGTACTTTCGCGCCTTTCAGCTCTTTTGGCGAAATGACCTCTTCTTTTGGCCGCATCTCGATTTCTATCGAATCCCTGCGGTCAATCTTCAGCGAATCTGCGATGAAATAGACCGGCACGTCGTGTTCTTTTGCGCAAAGCGCAATCATGTACGTCCCGATTTTATTGTATATGCCTTCTTTTCTTATTGCATCGCAGCCAAGAATCACAATACTTGCATCTTTCATATATAATCCGGCGGCAGAATCGATAGCGTATTCGACAGGAATTTTTGCAGAAGCCAGCTCCTGCGCAGTCCGGATTCCCTGCATTTTCGGCCGGGTTTCGGTGACAATGACTTTGAATCGCCTCCCATTAGTTTTCGCAGCCTTCAGCGCAAGAACAGCTTCTGAGGAATGGCAGTGTGTCATGACAACCATATCGTCTTTTATCAGTTTTGCGCCATTCTCTACGACATTCTCCATTGCGATTTGGAAAAATGTTTTTAATTCCTTTATCGAATCGATACTTTTTCTCCTCTTTGCCGCCTCGATTACATTGTAAAGCGGGACCGCAGTGGTTCTTGAACTTTCAAGCATGTCCGCTGCTTCATAAAATTCCTGTCCAAAACCGCTTTTTTTGGCGACATGCAGGAGCGCGTCAAGTGCAGCTATCGCGATGTTTCGCGCGCCTTGAATCTTAAGAGACTTTATGTCGTTGATTGTCTTTAAAACGAGCCGGTCCATATTATCTTATATCTATTTGATGCTTTTGGTATATATAGGAGGCACATATGGAGCGGGAGGACATGATTTCGTATCTGATGATTGAGGGCTATCTAAAGTCGGCCGACATAATTTCGGTATTCAAAAAAGTTCCGCGAAAGAACTTTGTGCTCCCGGAGTTTAAAGCAGAGGCTTATGAAGATATACCCCTGCCGATACTTTACGGCCAGACCATCAGCGCGCCTCACATGTACGCGATAATGCTTGAGCTGGCGCAGGTGAAGCGGGGCGAAAAAGTGCTTGAAATCGGCACAGGAAGCGGCTACGGCGCGGCATTGCTCTCAAAGCTTGCGGGAAGCAGCACAAAGGTCTATTCGATTGAAATCATCCCGGAACTGGCAGAATTCGCGCGCAAAAATCTTGCCAAATCCATTATAAAAAACTTCCAAGTCATTGTTGGCAACGTGAATTTATGATTTGTTGAGGAAGCTCCGTTTGACAAAATTATCGTGACCGCAGCCGCGCCCGAAGTCCCGAA
>CABMCT010000064.1 GCA_902384675.1 uncultured archaeon
AATCAAAAGGAGTATGGCAAATATCAGGTACACTCCAACAATAGGAATCATTTGAAGATTTTCCAGAAATCCCTGCCCCATTTAACCACCGCAGACCTCCGTCTTACAGCAGGACGCATCATCTGCCCTGCACAGTTCCACATAAGTATTGCAGCCCATATCCTGCTTTTTTGCTATGCAGAATGAATTCGATACTATGCTTTTCCCGACTGTCTTTGGCATAGTGTGAAACAATTCAACTGTCGGCTTGAAGCTTTTCTTGATGACCGATCCGGCGTAGGTAACCGAGATTTTGTCATCAGAAACATCAACCGCATATTCCTCCCCTCCCGCAGTATTGTAATTCATGCGCCCGGATTCGGATGAGAGCACATATATCATGCTGTTCCTTATTCCAAGGGCTGTAAGCTCTGTTTTCGCGGTATGGTCGCCCATAATCGATGCAAAAGACTTTCCTGAAGTTGCAATAAAAATCGATGCAACAATCAAGGACAAAATAACTGCAATAGCGGCATTTGCGAATTCCATAGGCTATCCCCCATGCACAACTGCACTAAAGCATGCCTTTGCGTATTCCCAGTCCGTGAAAAGATTCCTGCAGTTAAAATATCCTTTATATTTCGGAAGCTTTTCTGCCCCTGCAGTTGCCGCCTTATCGGTATTCATTATCATTATTGCAAACAGGAATGCGAAAATAAGAATAAATGCAATCACTATAATCATATCGCTGCTTACGGCCTTCCTGCTGTGCTTTGGCATAATATATTCATTGAGAATGGAAGTATAAATATGCCACTTGCAGGACTATTTTACGATGCAAACGACACTTTCTTTACAGCTGCTTAGACTATGTCCAATCAGGCAATTTACCTGCTGCATCTTGCAGCTTATGCCATCTACGAGTGTCGTAATAAATCCAGATACACTAGGGAATGCAACAAATACGATAATTCCAATTAAAAGAAATATTATTACGATAAGATATGTTGGCAAAACCGAGCCTTTTCTTTCCATTATTTCACCACAGAAACAACTGCCTCTGAACCCTGAATATTTGAGTCTGCAGGCGTTACGTCAATATTGATTGCGCCAACGGATTTCAGCGTAACTGACATCTGCCCTTTTGTCGTATCGTCTGTCTTCCCGGTACCTGCGCCGCTTGCAGTTGCCTTTGCTTTTATCGGATTTTTATCCTGGTCTGTTACTATAATAGCGATGCTTACGGTTTTGCCGCTGTCAAGTTTTACTTCCTTCGGCGATACATCGACAACCGCATGGTTCTTCATATTCTCAAGGAATTTGTTGCAGGGCGTACTCTTTGAATCAGACGGGTCCTGCGGGTTGCAGTACGTCGTATCGCATGCATTTTTTGTATAACATGCATTCTCGCAAATAGTAATCGACTGCCAGCCGGTGCATTTCGGGCTTACGCTTGCTGTTTCGATAATGCCTCCATACTGCGTCTGGCCTGCTCCAACCCTCGTAAGCGCCCACATCGCAACTATTACGACAACTATAATTGCAATAAGGAATGCCAATACTTTGCCAATTTCAAAACTCATACTCCATAACCTTGTGTTTCTTTACAATGCTATCAGGTGCATTTGCATTTTTCTGGAAGCGATTTGACACAGCTATCTGCTGCTTGTTTGCATTTATCGCATGCATCCTTACATGCCTGATTTTGAAGAGAATCCCCAAAAATATCCATTATAGAAGTCCCTTTATCCCCTGCATTATTCGCAGTCTTGTTTACTATTGTGATGACTACGAGGGCAACAACCAGGGCCACAACAATCGCAATAATCAGCCACATCGCAGGAGACAATGCTTTTTTCATAACATTCACCAGAGCTTAGGAAGCATCAGGGTCTTTAAAGCAAGAGAGCTTGAATTATTCATCAAGGATATAATAAAAAATACCAGTATCGCAAGCACCACCACGAAAAGTATGAACTTTCCGATAGTGTCTGTATCTATCGCTCCCTTCCTCATAATTCCTATTATGCCCGGCTATTTATATATTCGACGCCAAAAGAAATAAATGCAAGACCGAAAAGGATTCTCTGCAGAAATTATTTTTTACTTTGTGCTTGCCATATTTGTGGCGGCTCTTGTGCTGATATGGGTAATCGGGAAATTTAATACTTCGGGGCTTTTATGAGAATGGAGATTGTTGAAATAGTACTGGTTATTGCAGCCGTGCTTGTGGGAATAGTGCTGCTTCTGACCGGCGGCAAGGCTGCAGATTCTGCAGTTTCCATTATCAAGAGCGCTCTTGGAGGATAATTTATGAGGAAAGGGACTGTTGAATTGCCTGTCGCACAAGTGATATTAATTATTCTTGCGCTGCTTGCGCTGGCGGTATTCGTGTATTACTTCTTTATTTTAGGCCACAAAGTCGGGGACTTTGATTACAGCAGCGCATCTGGAGTTTCAGAGTTTCTCCATATTGCATAAAGAAGGTATTTATTGTACCAAGAACAAAGAGTTTGTATGAATAAGAAGGGAATAGAACTCGCAAGCCTGACATACATTATTCTAGGCCTTGTTTTTCTTTTTGTCGCGTACCAATTTTCGGACTCAATCCGCGGAGTGCTCGCCCCTCTTATTGACAGTTTCGGGAATCTTGCAGGGCAGTCGGCGGATGACAAAACCGCTTCCAGTTCTGTTCAGGCATTGGCGTGTGCTGTTGATGTCACTGCTGCATACGGTATCGTGGGTCCTCCCGGCGGTGTAGTTGCTTTCAGCAAATTTGATTCATGCTTTGAAAAAGGGGACTTAAAGGCGCCTGCAATTGCGCCGCAAGACAGTGCGATACCTGCCGAGACAACAAATCCGACAGATACGAACACAAATGGAAATTCCAACTCGCAATCAGGGAATACCAACACGCTTTCAGGGACAAAAGTTTCGTGTGGTGGAGCGGATTACTCTCTGTCTGCAACCAACATCGACCGCAGCAAAAATTCTGCTGATATAAGCATTGATTTTCAGGGCGGCACAAAAGCAACAAAAACGCTGACAAAAGCAAACAGCTGCGCTGTCAGGGCTAGTTGTCTTGAAAGCAGCGACTATAGCGCAGCGCCTCCATATTCCGGCATTCAGGTGCGTATTGATGACGTACTTCAGGACGTAAATGGAAAGAAGGTAAACCTGGCGGCAAGCTGTCCTGCAGAATATGTAGCGGGACAGGAAACGCATATAAAGCAGGTTTCAATAACCGGCAAACTGGTTTTAAGCGGCTCCCAATACAGCACTGATTTCAGCACTGCAGTAATCGATGTCACAAAATCGTTCGGCGACAAAATAACCGGCAAAGCTGTTGATGAGCCGAATAAAAAATGCTTCGGAAGCAAGAAGGACAGATGCGTCGTGTGCGGAAAAAACAGCAACGGCATGTTCTCATGCACTGTGGAGGCGTTTGAATTGCCGCAAAAGGTAAGCGGATCTTTTACAGCCTACGCTCTGGCTTGGGTGGGTATAGTGGGCGAGCCGTATTATCTCGCATATTACGAGACGTTTCCCCCCGAGGCTGCTGCTGCATGGAGCTACAACACGTTTGATATTGCTATGACCGCTGTAGCAATCGGGGCAATTACAAATATCTGCGGAGTTGGAAAGATTGGAAAGGCTGTGTGGGCTGGCGCGAAAACAGTTGAAGCTGCCAGCGTCAAAACAATGGTGGTTTCAATTTTCCGCGGCGATCTCAGGACTGCTTTCAAAGAGGCTACTGAAAGCAAGGCCGCTACAGCGTTCAATGAACAGCTTGCATTGGAATATGGTGGAAAAAGGGCGCTGCAACACGTTATTGCAGCAGAATCCACATCCGCTATCATCGGCGGCGAGACCCTGCAAGGCATTGGCGATATTGCAGTTAAAGAGTCTATCCGTAGTATGATGATAGATAAAGCAGGAAGAATAGGGGAGAAAATATTTCGCTATAAGGACTTATCAGACCATAAATACTGGGCTGAAACTACAATACTAGACGATTTCAATGGATTGATAACCACGTCTAAAGATATTACCGAAAGCGATATTGACGATATAATTTCACAATTAGAAAAAACATCTGCAGAGAACACACAACTAGTCAAAGACCCTGAGTTATTAAACACGCTAAAACAAAACAAACCGCAACTTGTAAACGAACTCAAAGATTTGCAGAAAAGTTATGCTGACGATACCTTGCTGACCCCGGAGGGGCGAGATGCGCTTGAAAAGAATCTTGGAAAGTTTATGACTGATGATGCAGAGACCGAAGTTGTTTTGACCAGTGGTGATTTCACCTTAAGATCTAATGCACTAAAAAAATACGCCACAAAAACCGCAATGGCTGCTTTTGGGGAAAAAACCGGAAAATACGCGCTTAAAAAGGATCTGCCTCCGGCAGTGGCTGCAGAAGTCCAAAAAAATGCCGATGAAGTCGCTGAAATGACTTACGTGCGCCTCTTGGGCACTATCGACCGCATGCCTGGTGTTGATGATAAAATGAAACAAAGGATTATTGATAACTATATTTCATCTCTTAGTGCTGATGGTGTTGATCAGGCACTTGTAAAAGAAAGCCTTGATGATGCAACGAGAATTCTTCCGCATGCTGATGAAGTGTACTCAGCAATTAAGCCCACCTGGAAGAAATTAACACTTACTGAGAAATCAAAAAATATGCTTATGGGATTTTCAATTGGCGCCGCGTATGTCGGAATGTCGCAGCATGCTCTTGATAAATACACTACCACATGCGGTGCCGGGTCTCTTTGCCTGCACACGCCATCGATTCTTGAAAGAACGACGGGCGACCCTCGCAACTACAACGATTATGGCGCAAATAATAATCTTCCGTTCACACTGAATGGAAATCAGGAAAGCTATGACGGGCTTGTTATGCTTAAGCTTCCTGAAAAGTTCGGGACAAAGGCAACAATGCGCTTTAATCTGGCATCTCCGTGCAAAACTGACTTAAAGGTTTATGTTGACCCAAAGAAGACAAACTGCGTAAATTACGCTGGAAAAGACCGGGTTGTTCTGGAGGCCCAGACCGGTGGGAGTTGCTATGATACGAATAGCGGCAAGCCCATATTGGGAGGCTTGCAGCATGGCGCAAAAGATGTTAATTCATGTTGCCAAGGCCAGGTGTTTCGCGATACGCCACTCACACTTGTGGGTATAGCTATTGAAAATCCCATCAAATCAAAGCGAGTGGTTGTAAATAAAGCTGATGTAGAGACAAAAACAAAGGAACTTTTAAATGAAGAATATACTGGCTGCCCAAATAATCCGACAGGAAGGAAACTGTATCTCACTATCAATGAGGTAAACATAAGGCAAAATGTAACAACCACGAACGATGAACTAATAACAAACTGTGAGCAGCCGTTCGGTGTCGATATCTCTGGGGACTCAAAAGGGCATAACTACATCGCAATCGAACCTGATACTGACAGCATGAAAAAATATTCTGATGCAGGTTTTGGAAACAACTATTGCTTTGAGAATCCCACCACCTATGCAAGTTACACAAAGGATATAGGTTGTACTGCCGCAACACTTGCTGTTACTGCTGCTGCCGGAGGGGCGATTACCGCTTCCGGAGGAACACTTATTCTGGCAACGCCTGCAATAACCGCAGCTATTGGTGGTGGTGGCGCTATCTGCGAAGAGGCTCTTGATAAAAAAGCCCGCTGGCCAAACAGCCAGTACTAAATCCAAAGAAATATAAACTCTTTCCAGAATAGTTAGTATAGTTATTTCTATGCCCGACAAAGAAATCACCCTAAGAGTTGCAGAATTGCCGTCAAGCCAGCAATCAGACATCGGTATCGGCATTGTGCGAATGGATTTGCGCAGGATGGCTGAAATCGCCTGCAAGGAGGGAGATGTTGTTGAAATCGAGGGCTCGCGAAAAACAGGCGCTATTGCACTTCGCCCATATCCTTCTGATTCTGGGCTTGATATCATCCGCATGGACGGCTACATGAGAAAAAACGCCGGAACATCCATCGGGGAAAAAACCATTGTCAGGAAGGCAGAATACAAGGAAGCAAAAAAAATAGTTATTGCGCCGACCGAGAATATTCCTCTTGTGCCTGTGCCGCAGCTGGGCGAGCGGGTAAAGCTCAGGCTGATGGGCCGTGTTCTTACAAAAGGCGATGTCATTGTTCTTTTCACGCGCAAGGTCCATATTCACGGCTCAAACATCGAAATCCTGCCGGATACTCCACTATCATTTAGCGAGACAAAATTCGTGATTGCAAACACCGAGCCAAAGGGGAGCATTGTCAAAGTCAGCGACCTCACGGAAGTCGAAGTTCTTCCGAAGTCGGTAGAGGTAAGGGATGAAGCCGCTGTTCCGTCAACAAGCTACGAGGACATCGGCGGGCTAAAAGAAGAATTAAGAAAAGTGCGGGAAATGATCGAGCTGCCTCTTAAGCACCCGGAAATCTTTGAGCGCTTGGGCATAAATCCCCCGAAAGGAATACTTCTTTACGGTCCTCCAGGGACTGGAAAAACCCTGCTTGCAAGAGCAGTTGCAAATGAATGCGGGGTAAATAATGTCGCAATTGCAGGTTCTGAGCTTCTGTCCAAATTCCTAGGGGAAACAGAAAAAAAGATAAGGGACCTTTTTGAGCAGGCAGAGGAGAACGCGCCCACAATAATTTTTATTGACGAGCTTGACGCATTTGCTCCAAAGCGCGGGGAGGTAAATAATTACGACCAGTTTGTCGCCCAGCTTCTTGCATCAATGGACGGCATGAAAGACCGCGGCCAGGTGATAGTGATTGCTGCAACAAACAAAGTGGATGCAATAGACCCTGCAATGAGACGCCCGGGGCGGTTTGACCGCGAAATCGAAATTGGCGTGCCTGACAGGGACGGGAGAAAAGAAATACTCCAGATACACACAAGGAACGTGCCTCTTGGAAAGGACGTTGACCTGAACAATATTGCTGACATAACACACGGCTACGTGGGTGCGGACCTTTCTGCGCTTGTAAAAGAGGCGGCAATGTCTGCTCTCCGGGTCAAGGTGCTCCCGAAAATAAATATGAAAGACGAGACAATAGACCCCAAGCTTCTTGAAACCCTTTCCGTTGGAATGGAGGACTTCAAGGAAGCGCTCAAATACGTGGAGCCCTCGGCAATGCGCGAGATTTCAATAGATGTGCCAAAGGTCAGCTGGAATGATGTCGGGGGCTTGGAAAAAATAAAGCAGTATCTAAAAGAGATGGTTGAGTGGCCGCTCAAAAAACCAGAGGCTTTTGCAAAAATGGGAATAACGCCTCCAAAAGGAATACTTCTTTACGGTCTCCCAGGAACAGGAAAAACCCTGCTTGCAAAGGCTGTGGCAAGCGAGGCTGGGCTGAATTTCATTTCAATAAAAGGGCCTGAACTTCTTTCAAAATGGATTAACGAGTCTGAAAAGCAGATAAGGGACCTGTTCAAGCGGGCGCGGCAGGTCGCTCCTGTTATTGTATTCTTTGATGAAATCGACGCTCTTGCCCCCAGAAGAGACGCTTCAGGCAACGAGATGTTTAACAAACCTGTTGCCCAGCTCCTGACAGAGCTTGACGGCCTTGAAGGATTAAAGGGAGTTATTGTAATAGGCGCAACAAACCGGCCGGATATGCTTGACCCTGCGCTTCTGCGCCCGGGACGGTTTGACCGCCATGTCGAAGTGCCGCTGCCGGACAAAATATCCAGGAAAAAAATACTTGAAGTGCACCTGAAAAACGTGCCTCTTGATAAGTCAGTCAAAGTCGAGTCGCTTGTAACGAAAACAGAAGGGTTCGTGGGAGCCGATATAGAGGCATTGTGCAGGGAAGCTGCGATTGTGGCTTTGCGCGAGGATATAAATGCAAAGCATGTCGCTGAAAAGCACTTCCGCGAAGCCCTGACAGTAGTCAAGCCGTCAATCAGCAGGGAAGATATTGAGAAATTCAAGAAACGCGTCGAGAAATCAAGCAAGATAAAAGCGCAGGAAGATGTGGCTTATTTGGGATAAAGCATCGTTTTCTATACTAAAAAATGAATATTGCGCCGCCTAAAAGAATATATACCTTTCTGCCAAATAAACCACTATGGTCACCCAGTACCCGAACATCAGCGAAACGAATTATTTCACAAACCGCGCCCTCCAGAACGACAGCGGAGAGAAGACAGGCAAAATCCTGATGTGGCGCCTTAAAACCGGGGAAAAATTCCATTATATTCTTAAATGCCCTTATTGCGGGGAAACAACAGAGAGAGACGAGCAGTTCGAGAAGCGCCCTTATCGACCCTGGTGCGGCAAATGCGGCAAAAAAGTGATGGTTGAGAAAATCAAGTCGAAAAAAGAGAAATAACTGGTTTGAGGTGGTTGGCCCCTGGTTTAGCAACTCTTCATTTAATGTCGCCACTTAAGGTTTATAAACTTCTTTAAATAGAATATTCTGGAGTTAAAGCCTCGGTAGCTCAGCTCGGTGGAGCGCGTGACTTGTACGTTAAAAGACATCCGCGAGACTCGTACGCTCGTGATATTCTTTATATCTGAGATATCACGCGGTCGAGGGTTCAAAACGGTTTTTCGATTCTTTAGTAAAAAACCGGGAATATCCCTCCCGAGGCTTTGAATTTTTCTTAGATTGTTAATCAATTATTAGCTGCTACAACCACCCACCCCTCAATTTCTCTTGGAAAGATTTTTTGATTTTTGAGTTAGGGTATTGTGTTATAACAATGTTATATTCCATTCTATAATAGATATAATATAACTTCCAGGCGAAATAAGGGGGTGGGGGACGAACCTAATAAAATAATGAAAATTTGCCTGTTTTCCTATGGAACTGTTTAAGAGGTTTGCTTCTTATGGAAATATACTATCAGCTTTCCCAAATTCCAAAAGAAAAGAATTTAAATACCGCTTATTAATAATAAATCACCCTTATTTCTTATGGAGGCTACTGAATGACACAAACAACAATCCAGCAGATTTTCTCGAACTATATGACAAAACAGCCTCTTTTTATCAATAAAAAGGCGCTGACCACTTCATATACTCCGGAGAACGTTCCTCATAGGGACGAGCAGATATCCCAGCTTGCATCAATACTGACGCCGGTTCTTAAAAGAGAAAGGCCGTCGAATGTATTCATATACGGGCCCACGGGCAGCGGCAAGACCCTTGTAACACAGTACGTGGCCTCGGAGCTTAAAGGCGCAGCAGAGAAGAACGGCATCCCATTTCATATCGTTTACGTTAATTGTAAGATGAAGCGGGTTGCGGATACAGAATACCGGCTTCTTGCGCATTTATCCAATCTCTTGGGAAAAGAAGTGCCTCCTACAGGCCTGCCAACAGACCAGGTTTACAAGACATTTTTTGGCGCGCTTGATGAGCGCGAAGGAGTAGTCATATTCATTATTGACGAAATAGATGCGCTTATCAAAAAAGTCGGAGACGAGCTCCTGTACAATTTTACAAGAATAAACCAGGATGTAAAAAACGTCAAGGTTTCATTCATAGGCATTTCAAACGACCTCGGGTTCACGGAAAATCTTGATGCCCGGGTCCGCTCATCTCTTTCTGAAGAAGAGCTGATTTTCCCTCCATACAATGCACTGCAGCTCCAGCGAATACTTACAGAGCGCTCGAATCTTGCTTTCAACAAAGGAAAGGTTGCAGACGGCGTGATTTCAAAATGCGCGGCGCTTGCGGCACAGGAGCACGGGGATGCCAGGCGCGCCCTTGACCTTTTGCGTGTTGCAGGAGAGCTTGCAGAGCGGGAGAACGCCCAGATGGTTGAGGAAAAGCACGTCGATGCCGCAGAATCAAAAGTGGATATGGATAGGATAATTGAGACAGTAAAAATGCAGCCCAAGCAATCAAAGGCGATACTTTACAGCATAATCTATCTGACACGGGGAGAGGAGAAAACCTGCTTGTCCGGCGATGTCTACGACGAATATGTGCGCATCTGCAAGATTATAGGGCTAAAACCCCTGACGCAGCGTCGTGTTTCGGACATAATTTCAGAACTCGATATAATGGGAATCATTACATCAAAAGTCATAAGCAAGGGCAGGTATGGAAGAATGAGAGACATCGGCCTTGCGATTTCTGCAGAAATTTACCAAAAACTGCTGAATTTCTTGAAAAGCGATTTCGGATTTGATTAGTGGGTGTGGTAGTATGTCTTTGAGATACACTTTAGCAAAAGTCCTTAATTATACTGTTTACGGAAATGATAAAGATTTTGTTAACGAGCTACAAAAAAATAATGGCGACGTAATGCTTAAAATAGTACACGAACGTATTCCGGAAGGATGCGGACATTACGATGCGCCGGTAGCTCACCGGTTTGTTCTTGTTGCCAAAAGTGGCATAAAACCCTATGTTGCACGAAAATATACTGATGCAAATGAGAGCGCAGGCGCAGAAGCCGCACACGCAAAAAGAATTGTTTCTGATATAAAAACGACCTTTTCGGAATTTAGATTTTCCAATGAGATTTCAGTTATTATCGGGAAATCCTGTTAAGGTTATGTTTATTTAAAAATAATCCTTCCTTTTTACTATATGAACCTCTGTGTTATTGGAACAGGCTATGCAGGAATTGTCAATGCCGTAGGGTTTGCCTCAATTGGAAATAGCGTTGCCTGCGTTGATATTGACGAGAAAAAAGTCGCCCTGATAAATTCGGGCAAATCACCGATTTTTGAGCCGGAACTTGAGGAAAAGCTTGCTGCAGCAATCAAGGCAGGAAAAATTCATGCGACAACGGACTTAAAAGCAGCTGTTAGCGGCGCTGAAATAATATTTGTTTCCGTGGGCACACCCTCAAAGCATGACGGAGGCATCGACCTAAAATACATAGAAATTGCGGCAAAAAGCCTTGGCGAGGTGCTAAAAAGCAAGGGCTACTGCGTCGTTATTATGAAAAGCACAGTTGTGCCAGGTACAACAGAAGGGATTTTTAGGAAAATTGTCGAAGAAAAATCCGGCAAAAAAGCAGGCATTGATTTCGGCCTTTCAATGTGCCCGGAATTTTTGCGCGAAGGGCACGCGGTTCATGATTTTTCTAATCCTGATAGGGTTGTTATAGGCACATTTGACAAAAAATCAGAGGAACTTGTTGTTAAGCTCCACGACCCGTTGAAATCAAAGACAATCGTCACGGATATTAAAACCGCGGAAATGATAAAATACGCTTCAAACGCATTCTTGGCAACAAAAATATCCTTTGCAAACGAAATTGGTAATATCTGCAAAAAGCTTGGCATAGACGTTTATGATGTCATGAAAGGCGTTGGCGCAGACGGGAGGATTTCACCGCATTTTTTTAATGCAGGAGCAGGGTTTGGCGGGAGCTGTTTTCCAAAAGATGTAAAAGCCCTTGTTGCAAAATCAAAGGAAATCGGGTACGAGCCAAAGCTTCTTGAAACTGCGTTGGAAGTAAATGAGAAGCAGCCGCTCATGCTTGTCGAACACCTTAAAAAGAGGGCAGGAGAGCTTAAGAAGCTAAAGGTGACTCTCCTGGGGCTGGCTTTCAAGCCGCACACCGATGACATAAGGGAGGCACCGTCGTTAAAAATAATTTCTGCCCTGCTTGACGAAGGTGCCCAGATAACGGCGTACGACCCTCAGGCAAAGGAAAACGTCAGGGCACATTTCGGAGATAAAATTAAGTACGCTGCGACTCTAAAAGAAGCGCTTGAGTTTTCAAAACACATACTGATAGTTACTGAGTGGGACGAGTTCCGCGACGAGAGCCTCTATAAAGGCAAGATAGTAATTGACGGCAGGAAAACACTTGATAAAAAAACATCGGGGGATTATGAAGGCGTTTGCTGGTGATGCTTTGAAAAAAGATGTTGTTTCAGAAACAATAGAAACATACGAGGCGACAGCAGCGGATTTTTACAAGAGAGAAGAGCATTTTGACATTCCAGAAATAATTGTGTTTGCGGATTTTTTTATTAAAAAACTGAAAGGAAAAAAGATACTTGATATCGGTTGCGGACCGGGCAGGGATTCAAAATACTTTTCTGGGAATGGGCTCGACGTTACAGGAATTGACGCGGCTTCAAGCTTCATAAAAATCGCGTCGAAAAACGTTCCGGCAGCAAAGTTTATCAAAATGGATATGCGCAAACTTGATTTTCCAGGGAATTCATTTGACGGCATCTGGGCATGCGCATCTTTTCTGCATATTCCAAAATCAGAAGCAAGGAACACACTTATCGGAATTTCGTGCGTTCTTAAGCCGCGCGGAATTCTTTATATTTCTGTAAAAGAAGGAAGCGAAGAGAAAGTTCTTAAAAAAGAAGAATATCTGGGGAGGGCAAAGTTTTTTGCGTTCTATACTCAAAAAGAATTTGAGGATTTGATTGTATCATGCGGCTTTGAGATTATTGAAACCCGAATCGACAAAAAAGCAGACACGTGGATAAATGTTTTTGCAATTAAAAAATAACTGAGGACTATTTATGAAGATCTCAATTATAGGTACCGGACGGCTTGGCGGACTTATTGCATTTCTTGTGGCTGACCGCGGGCTTGCAGATGAGCTTGTTCTAATTGACGTGAATAAAGACCATGCAGAGGGGCAGGCGCTTGATTTGCGGCATGCGTTTCTTAAGGCTGGCAAAAATATCAAAATCAGCTCAGGAGATTATGCAGCAGCCAAAGGCTCTCAAATTGTAATAGTCACTGCAGGGAAACCAAGAACAGCAGCAACATCTTCGCGCTCGGAGCTACTGGCCGAAAATGCAAAAATAATAAGGCAGATTTCAAAAGAGATAAAATCGCATTGCTTTGGCGCTGTTTTAATCACTACGACAAACCCTGTTGATCCAATCAATTATATTCTCTGGAAAGAAACAGGATCTGACAGGAGCAAGATTATCGGCTTTGGAGGGCTTCTTGATTCCGGCAGGCTTGGCGCAATACTTTCAGAGGAGATTAAAACAACCTTCTCCTATGAAGTAATGGGGGAGCATGGCGAAAATATGGTGCCGCTTTTTACCAGGCTAAAGGTACATTTATCAGGTGAGCAGAAGGAAAAAATCCGAAGTAGGCTACTTGGCTCTGCAAAAGAAGTCATCGAGAAAAAGGGAGCGACAGAATACGGGCCCGCGAGCCATATTTTAAGGATTGTCGAGGCAATCACAGGAGACAAAAAAGAAACACTTCCATGCTCATGCATTCTGGAAGGAGAATACGGCATTAGTGATGTTTCCCTTGGCGTACCGGCGATTATAGGCAAAGAGGGGATAGAAAAAATCGAAGAGTGGCGGCTTGATAGTCAAGAAGCAGAGATGTTAAAAAAGGCGGCAGAAAAAGTGCGCGGAGAAGTTAAACAGGCAGAGGAGACGTTAGTGTGAAGAGAATAGAGATGGCAATTTATAAAGATTCATAGCCTATTAATAAATATGGGACTAGGTGAAGACTTCCACAGCGCGATAATTAATGGAAACGATTTGATTCATCCCACAGGCAATCTGACAAACCAGACTATTGATTTATATGGAGCGACAAACAAGCCGACGTTCTACAAAGATATTGCAGAAAGGCTTGGCGAACGAAATCCAGAAGGGCGCCCATTAGTTGTTATTAACAATCCCAGCTATCTTTTTAATATGGCTGTTCTTACAGCACCGTTTGCAAAAACAAGCGCCCAGCTTTTCTATACACCAGTAAAATGGGATGTGCGCGAAAATATGTTTAATATTCCATTTCCTGCAGGCGTTCCGAGCGGTCCTCCAAGAGATAAAGCATATGTTGTGATGGATACAGTACACATACCGCAGTTTACAGACCATGTTATTCAAAATGTGATAGAGCCTCATTGCGAAATAGACAAGATTATTCTGATTTATCCAAGTCAGCTTCGTGGCGCCCAAGATAAACTTCAGAGAGCCTATGAAGTGGATTATTTATTCCCTGAAATAGAACTACCTGCGATTCCTGACGCATCTGCACCGAAGGGAGACTTTATCGAGGCGCTTTTGTCGCTGGGAGAGAGGAAGTCGGATAGCCCTTATGATTTCTGGAGCTTGATGGATAACACAAAGGCAGGAGAAACTAATATTAATGAGGGCTGGAAATGGGTGGGAGAGCAACTTTTTGGGCTTGCAAGCATGCAGAGGCATAACAATGTCGCCGGGTTCAGGATGGGGGTGCTTCGGGGAGGAATTTTTGCCAAGGAGGCTTTTGAGCCGTATTTAAAAAAAGAAATGTCTATGGG
>CABMCT010000065.1 GCA_902384675.1 uncultured archaeon
CGTCGGGAGCCGGAATGTCAATATCCTGCCCGATAAACTTATGCACTCCGCGAATATATCCCCTGCTTAATCTCTGGAGCTCAGGATGTGAGAGCTTTTTGGGGTCAACAACAATGCCGCCTTTTGCACCGCCATAAGGGATGTTTGCAACAGCGCACTTGAATGCCATCCAGAAAGCAAGCGCCGTGACCTCATCAAGCGAGACATTCGGATGGTACCTAATCCCGCCTTTGTAAGGCCCGCGCGCGTCATTGTAATGCACGCGGTAACCATGGAACACTTCAAGCTTTCCTGAATCCATGCGCACAGGAATCGAAAATGAAAGGATTTCCTTTGGCGCGGAGAGAATTGCACGCGCATCATCAGTCATTTTGACATAGTTCATTGCTTTTTGGAGTCTCAGAAATGCTTTTTCAAAAATCTGGTTTGACATAGGAGTCACTTGAAATATTTTAATAAATGATTATTTAAGTTTTGACAGAAAACTATGGCTTGTAGTAATTGAGCTAGCTAAGGCAAATTATCGCATTCAGAGGATATTGAAAGGCTCATTAGTGAATTTCTGCAGGCAGGGGCTCTGCGTGAGCTTCTTCATTTCTTCCCTTGCATCTTAGAAAGCATCACCCTCGTCTTTATCACGCTGTCAGGATTCAGTGAAATCGAGTCAATGCCCTCATCAATCAGGAACTGTGCAAAATCCGGGAAATCGCTTGGAGCCTGGCCGCAGATGCCGATTTTGCGCTTGTATTTCTTCGCTGCATGGATTACAGAGGAGATAAGCCGCTTTACTGCCTCGTTTTTCTCGTTCGCAATATGCGTCACAATTCCGGAATCCCGGTCTATTCCAAGAGTCAACTGCGTCAGGTCATTGCTTCCGATAGAGAATCCGTCAAATATTTCGGAGAATTTGTCTGCCAGAATCACGTTGGACGGTATTTCGCACATGACATAGACTTCAAGGCCGTTCTGGTGCTGGACAAGCCCGTTCTTCTTCATCTCTGCAATTACCTTCTGGCCTTCTTCGGGAGTCCTGCAGAAAGGAATCATCACCTTGATATTGTTCAGGCCAAACTCCTCGCGCGCTTTTTTGAGCGCCTCGCATTCAAGGGCAAATCCTGCCTTGTATTTATCATCATAGTACCTCGATGCCCCGCGCCAGCCAATCATCGGGTTCTCCTCCTTCGGCTCATAAGCAGTGCCGCCGATGAGGTTCGCATACTCGTTTGTCTTAAAGTCCGACAGCCTGACAATGACATCCTTTGGGTAAAACGCCGCTGCAATCATGCCTACGCCTTCTGCAAGCTTGTCGACAAAGAACTGCGACTTATCAGTGTATCCGCCGGTGTATTTGTCAATCTCCTTTTTGAGCTTTGCATCAAGTGACTTGTAATTCAGAAGCGCCAGCGGGTGAACCTTTATGTAGGAATTTATTATGAACTCCTCGCGCGCAAGCCCCACCCCGTCATTCGGGATAAACGACTCGTCAAACGCCTGCTCGGGGTTGCCCACATTCATCATAAGCTTTGTTTTCGGTGCAGGAAGATTGCTCAAATCCGTCTTTTTGACATTGAATTTCAGGCTGCCTGAATAGACTTTGCCTTCCTCGCCTTCTGCGCAGGAAACTGTTATTGTCTCGCCTGTCTTAAGCACCTTTGTCCCGTTTCCCGTGCCGACAACGCATGGAATTCCGAGTTCGCGCGAAATTATTGCGGCATGACAGGTACGGCCGCCTTTTTCCGTGACTATTGCAGAGGACAGCCTCATTATCGGCTCCCAGTCGGGGTCTGTCATTTCTGTTACAAGCACGTCGCCTTTCCTGAACATGTTTATGTTCTTGACGTCCCTGATTATGTTTGCCCGCCCGGCACCGATTTTCTCCCCGACGCTCAATCCTTTTACAATAACCTTTCCTTTTTCAAGAAGCGTGTACTGCTCAAGAACCGAGACATCTTTTCTTGACTGCACTGTTTCGGGCCTTGCCTGGACAATGAAAAGCTTTCCCATCCTGCCGTCCTTTGCCCACTCGATGTCCATGGGCTTTTTGTAATGCTCCTCGATTATACAGCCCCATTTTGCAAGATTCAGGACTTCTGCATCAGTCAGGCAGAATTTTGCCGCATCGCTTGCGGATGTTTTTATGTTCTTTGTCGGGGTGGATTTATCATCCGAATAAATCATGCGCACGTCCTTGCTTCCAAGCTCTCTTGAAATTATGGGCTTTTTGCCAAGCTTTAGCGTGGGCTTAAAGACAAAGAACTGGTCAGGGTCTACTCTTCCCTGCACTATGTTTTCCCCGAGGCCGTACGAGCCGTTAATCAGCACAACATCCCTGAATCCGCTTTCTGTATCGATTGTAAACATTACGCCGGAGCAGGCCATATCGCTTCGCACCATTTTCTGCACGCCAATCGAAAGATAAACCGAGAACTGGCCAAAGCCTTTTGTGTGGCGATATGATATGGCGCGGTCTGTGAAAAGTGATGAGAAGCATTTTTTGGAAGCCTCAAGAAGCGCGTCTACCCCGCGGATATTCAAATAAGTTTCCTGCTGGCCTGCAAAGCTTGCATCAGGCAAGTCTTCTGCTGTTGCCGACGAACGCACTGCCACGTCGCAGTTTGGCCCGTATTCCTTGCAGAGCTTCTGGTAAGACGCAACAATTTCTTTTTTGAGCTCTTCGGGAAATTCTGCGGAAAGCAGTGTCTCGCGGATTTTTCTGCCGCGCTCCTGCAAATTCTTCAGGTTGGTGACATCAAGGTCAGAAAGTATCTCGCGCATTTTCTTCTCGATGCCGCTTTCTTTTAAGAATAAACGGTATGCATGGGCAGTTACTGCAAAGCCGTTAGGTATGTTTACGCCCTTCTTTGTCAGGTTCGAATACATCTCGCCCAAAGACGCGTTTTTCCCGCCGACAGTGCCGACATCAGTATATCTTATATCGCTGAACCAGAGAACAAGACTCTTTGTTTTATCTACCATATCATTTATTTGGAGGAGAATGTATATATAGAGATTTAACAGAAAATATAAACGAGGCATTGAATGAAAAAAGAAATCGTCAATATTAATGGAATTGCGCCTCCCCGGGCCCGTTCAATCATGTTGTAAGGGCAGGAAATTTTCTATTTATTACAAGCCAGCTGTCAGCAGACCTTAAAACTAATAAAATTATTCCCGGCAATATCTCGGAACAGACAAGGAAAGCCATGGACAACATAAAATTATTGATAGAAGCCGCCGGAAGGAAAATGGATGACATTGTAAAGGTCATTATTTATATGAGAGATGTAAAGCAGTTTGATAAGATGAACGAAGTTTACCGAGGGTATTTCAAAGGCGGGCAGGAACCGGCAAGGGTTACTGTACAAGCATTATCTCCCATAAAATCTGTTGACATAGAAATCGAAGCTATTGCCATTGTGAACTGACTTATTTAACGCTTATTAACTTCCCCAAATATAATATCTGATATGGTTGTTTCTGATAATCCCGCTACAAGGATACGGCTTGAGATATCCCATAATGCTGAAGACAAAAAAATTTCTGTTGGCGGCACCTGCGCGGTTGCGAATGTCTTTGACATGGCCGGAAATCTTGCAATAAAGCCGTGCGAGCTGGCAGAAAAAGCCCACCCCTCGGATGTATGGTTCAGGCTGGATGTTACGCAGAATAATTTCAGGGAAGGGCTAAAGGAGATGGCAAAACTTTCGCACATGGGATTTTCTAATTTTAGCATAATGCTTTCCGGCTTAAAGGAAGCGGATGAAATACGGCGCGCAAGATTTGTTGCCGCAGAATGCGGGGTTCTGTTTGGCGTCGAGATACCGTTCGGCGTCTCTATAGATTCTCCAGGAATGGCGCTTTCCTACGACGAAATTTCAAGAGCGGGGGCAACATTTGCAGTAATGGACATTGACTCGCTTTCAAAGAAAATCATGTGCCATGAAAAGATTCAACATGAAATTCCTGAACCGGTTTCCAAGATAATCGAAAGCTCGATAACACGATTCAAGCAGAAAGGAATTCATGTTGCTGCGCGAGGGAATATGCTTGAAAGCACGGATGTCTTAAAAGAGCTGATGGCGTCAGGTATTGACTCGATTCTTGCGCATCCCGCAAACTTTGAAAAAATAAAACTCAAGGCACTGTATGCCGAAAAGCACCAGGAACTTGATTTCATGAAATCAAAAATGAGGATGCATTTGAGGCCGAGAAGCCGGTAAAATCGTTATGAGCGCAAAGACTCGCCGGGGTTAAGTATTTAAATACTAGTGTGTATATAATAGAGTATTACTTCCAACCGCCGAAGGCGTTGTTGGGATGCTTGAAAATCTGTGCAATATGCATAAAGATTTTCATGATTTTAGGAATATTTCTAAGGGATTTGAATGGGGGGTAATACAGTTATAAGAAATGTTGTTGCTTCTTGCACAGCCGACTCAAAAATCCCGTTATCCCGCCTTGCCATAGGGCTTGAGGGAACGGAGTATGAACCGGAACAGTTTCCGGGACTTGTTCTGCGCCTGACTGATCCAAAAGCTGCGGCATTAATTTTCAATTCGGGAAAAATTGTTTGCACAGGAACAAAATCTCCAGAGGATGCAAAATGTGCAATCGACAAGCTTGTGCAAACGATACAGACACTTGGCGTCAGCATCGGCGAAATAAAAGACATAACAATACAAAACATTGTCGTGTCTGCAAACATGGAAGCAAAACTGAATCTGAATAAAATCTCCGTGGAACTCGAGGGCACTGAATATGACCCTGAGCAATTCCCGGGATTGATTTATCGCCTTGATGACCCGCAGGTCGTATTTCTTTTATTCACTTCCGGCAAAGTGATTTGCACAGGAGGAAAAAGCCAGAAAGAGCTGAACAAAAGCATCGAGAGGCTGCGCGAGAATCTGGCAGGGATTGGGGCGCTTTAGCAGATTCCGGGTTAAGGCGGATATATAAGTATTGTATGGTTATTCTATCATATGAGCTATCTCGTAATACTCCGAGGGCCTGCGGGAGTCGGCAAAACAACTGTTGGAGAAAAATTAGCCGAAGTTCTAAATGGAGAGTGCATACACATAGATAAAATACTGGATGATAACGGACTGGGATACATTTCCGGGGAAAAATGGGTTCCTGAAATAAATTTCTTAAAAGTTAACGAAATTTTAGAGCCGCATATCAATGAGCAACTGAATAAAGGAATGGTTGTCGTAGTTGAAGGAAATTTTTACCATAAATCGCAGATAGAAGATATTCTGAGGAAAGTTCGCCACAAATATTACTCATTCACGCTTAAAGCAGGTTTAGAGACCTGTATAAATCGCGATAAAAACAGAAGCGGCATCGGCAAAGAGAGAGTTAAGGCTGTATTCAAGCTGGTCTCTACGTTTGATTATGGCATTGTAATTGATACTGAGGATAAAATGCCAGAACATGTCGTCAAAGAAATTATTTCTCATTTGCCTAATTCTAATACCAAGAAAACATTTGAAGAAATTAGATTGACGAAAATTCAGAAATAAAAAGTAAAAAATCATCTCGCAACGCTTGAAGCTTTTTCCAAGCAAAATTTGAAAAACAATGCGAAACTTCTGCCAAAAAAGACAGAAGTTTCTAAAATAGTTTAATAAGAAAATAATTTTATCATTCAGAATTATCTCTTTTTCTTTCTCTTTACTGTCCTTTTAGTTGTTCTTTTTGCTTTTGCTTTTTTCTTTGCCGCCATTTTATCACCCCTTGATTCTTTATCTCCCTTGAGAACATATAGTGAATCGCTTAAAAGACATTGGATTCACTATCTATCCAATCTCGAATACAATGCTGTTCAAAAGATGTGAGATTGGATATAGATTTAGAATCAGTAACTACTTGCACACGCGTAGTATATATAGTTTCTTAAAAAAATTTCTGGAACATTTTGGAAGTTTGACGATTTTTTGGCAGAAAATATTTCGTTTGATGTAAAAAATTATTTCCCCAAAACTTTTTTCACTGCTTCCGCAATTTCTTTCCCGCTCGCCTTTCCTTTTAATTCTTTCATCGCCTCGCCGATAATTACGTTGATTTTATCGGTTTTCTCGCGCGCAATTACTGCTTTTACAACATCTTCGATTTCTTTTCCTGAAATTTTCGGCGCGGCGGCAATTATTTCGGAAACTGATTTTCCTGTGCGGTAATTCTGGAGAATTATGTGCGGAATTTTGTCCTTCTGGATTCTTCCTTTTTGGAGCAATGCAAAAATCTCCATGAAAACATTTTCGTTTATCTTGTCGGCATCGATATTTTCGCGTACTTTAAGGTTCGGAAGCGTGTTTGTGAAAAAAGCCGCAACGTCTCTTTTGTCTACATTATATTTTCCGGAAATTTCCTCGAAAATATCCAGATAATCAGAAGCCATTATCTGGCTCGCCAATTCTTTTCCGATTTCTTTTTCAAGGCGAGCCAACTTTTTATCCAGTGTTTCCGGAAGATTTATTTTTTGAATTATTGCGCGCGGAATTTCAACCGGCGCAACGTCAGTTTCAGGATACATTCTTGCAGCACCCGGGAGCGGTCGCATGAATTCGGAATCGCCGTTTTGCAGTGCACGCCTGGTTTCTTTCGGAATTCCATCAAGAAGAGCGTTCACACGGTTAATAACCGCATTCAATGCATTTTCTGCCATGTTTTTATCAGCCGCAACAATTGCAACCAAATCCGCATCTTTTGCGCCAAGAATTTTTCTTAATTCATCAAATTCTTTTTCAATCCCGTACTTTGCCAAATCCTCATCAGAATGAATTATGCCCTTGACTTTTACCTTTGCGCGCGCATATCCTGCAATTTCGTTTCCAAGAGTCCTGAAATCATTAAGCTTTTCCTTAAACAGCCCTGAAACTTTTTCTATTTTTGCTGCATAAATTTCCTTGCCGCGCAAAATATTGGATGCGGTATTTTTGAAAACAGAAGTTGCATCAATAATTTTTATTTCCTCCCTCTTAAAGCCCCTGTTTTCAAGTTCTTTCTTTATTTTAAGCAATCCTAACTGCCGCAAAACTTCCTGGCGCACAAGCTCCGGAATCATTTTCAGGTCCTGCGCCCCTTTTATTTCTGTGCGGGCGCCGTCTTTTATCGAAACATTTACATCCTGCCGGATTGTGCCTATGCCGCGCATAACTTTTCCTGTGCTTTTAAGGAGCATCCCGATTTTTTCTGCTGTCTCTTTTGCATGTGCGGGGCTTTTTATGTCAGGGGCAGTTCCTATTTCAACCAAAGGAATGCCAAGCCGGTTCAGCCCAAAAACTGTTTCCCCATCGCGGGTTTCAAGTATCTGGCAGCTCTCTTCTTCAAGCGAGATATTAGTTATACCTATAAAGCCTTGCGAAGTCGAAAATTTCCCGTCAAGCCCTACAATCGCGGTTCTCTGGAATCCCGAAGTGTTTGAGCCGTCGATTACGGTTTTTCGCATGAAAAGAACTTCGTCGGGAATTTTTGCCGAAAACATCTTGGAGACAAGAAGCGAAATTCCAAGAGCATCGGAATTCGCGCTATGCGGCGGCTCCTCGTCCATCTCTACAAGGCAGGATGATTTCGGATAAATTTTGTAAACGAACTCCTTTCCCCTGCCCAACTCATGCAATGCTGCAGGGTCTATTTCTCCGAGCTCTCCTGCAACAGCACGGAGCTTGCGCTTTATCTCGGATTTTGGAGTTTCTTCTGTTTCAGTTTCGCAATTGCAGAAAAGCTTCTTTGTTTTCAGCCTGCGGTGTATTTCAAGGCCGCATTTGAAGCCGAGTGCAGGGTAGTCTAAATTATCCATGCAGTATTCTTGGTGGGAAAAATGTATAAAGGAATGTGTGATTGTTCGCAAAGGGCTTGCCTGATTCACGATAGTTTATCCGCTGTTTATCAGATAATTTGAGTCTTCCCTGCCAGAAATTTAAAAGTACATGAGGTGGTATTATGGATACAATATGTTTAAACTTTGTTTAAAAAGTACGTCGTACGACGGTGCTTTTTTATCGCGCCGCAAAAGTTTATATATGGGTCAAAAGTACTGTTACTGTATCACCAAAACCACATGCAACCACGGATTCCTTGAAAGTACCTTATGACTTCTGATGTCAGATGATGAAACTGAGGGTATTTTTCAAGGTTTCCGCCAATTGAAATTTAAGGGTTTGATATTTCTTTCTTTAGGGTCATGGAAATCCCTATGCAATGCGGATTTTCACAACTGCATTCGATTCAAAGTGATGAAATGAGTTAAATAAAACGAGGCGATGGAAATGAAAACAGAAATCAGCGTAAAAGAGAATGATAATGCCAGAAGGCTGGCAAATATATTTTCTATCCTTTCTATCGTGCTTGCATCTATACTTGTCATTAGCGTAAGCTCTGTCCTTAGCGCCGCTGCGCCGAATGTCGGGCCGATAAGCGTTGAGCAGACGCAGGATGGCTCAAATACGAGCTCAAACATTACGGTAAAGGCGATAATTAATGCATCCGCGGGCACCAATGTCACATCGTGTTCGGTCCAGACAACTACTGGCGGGCTATGGTTCAATACCTCCATATGGAACCCAAATACAAGCACATGCGTGGCAAACATTAGCGGGCTTTCTGCAAATGCCACCTACCAGTTTAATATAAAAGCAATAGATAACGCAGGTAATGAAAGCGTAGGTTCTCCTGTAATAAAGGTCATAGGAAGCGCGGCCAATATAACTGTCAGTAACGCATCAAGCAATATTACAAGCAATGTTAGTAGCATTAGCAATATTACTGCCAATATCACCAACATCACATCTAATATCACCTCAAATATTACCCAAATATCTAATATGTCTAATATTACAAACATCACCGCCCCCATGTCATTTACGACCTCGCCGGATAATGTGACTGCAGGACAAAACCAGACAACAGTTGATTTTCCTGTGTGCTGGAACGGCTCTGATATCGGCGGGCCGGGAATAGCCAATTTCAGCCTGTTTGTTAAAAACAACACCTTGAGCTGGATGCCCTGGACATCGCACGAAAACGCAACAAGCTTTGGCTGCGCAAACTTCACAGGAAGCACAAGAGATACATTCTGCTTTAAATCAAGGGCAACAGATTTAAACGGGACTATTGAGCCTGACAAGGACGTCGGCAATACCGGTGTAAGCTGCACTAATGTGAAAGCTTTCTCCTCCAACATCACAACTAACGGCACCAACGTTACTGGCAACATCACTAATGTTACCGGGAATATTAGTGGCCTGTCAACATTCAATATCAGCCTATCCAGCGGCTGGAACCTGATATCCCTGCCAATCGTGCCTGTGGATAAAAGCATAACGTCGGTGCTAAAGGACATAAAAAGCAACGTAAGAAGTGTCTGGGCATATGACCCGCTAATGGCAAATTCCACAGGAGGCTGGCTGAGTTTCGCGCCGGATGCGCCAAGCAACCTTAATACAATGGACGCGGGCTTTGGCTACTGGATTGATATGGCAAACGCCAGCACCCTGACAATATTTGGAAACTTTATGTCCCCGGCAACCACGCCGCCGCAAAGAACTCTGGTTCCCGGCTGGAACCTGGTAGGCGAGTATGGAACAGACGCCAAGAGAGCATCTTGTTCGCTGTATTCTTTAGTCAATACAAACTCAGGCATTCCAAGATGGACTTCTCTGTGGTCGTACTCCGGAAACTTTACCCCGCTGACCGGCAATAGCACCATGAGCCCGGGAAAAGGCTTCTGGGCTGCGCTGAATTCGGAACAGGCAAGCTATATGTATGTCATAGGCGACTGCCCTTCATCGCCATAAAACCGGCGAGGGACGATTGAAATGAAAACCGAAACTTTTGCTGTGTTAGCAATTTTAGCCGGCTTATTCATCGGAGGAGCCTTTGCAGAAGCTGCTGCCATACCCGGAATACCGAACCAGTTTTTCGGCTCTGTGAATTCTTTGAATGGCCCTGCCCCGGACGGCACTCTGGTTGAAGCAAAGATTGGCAATATTACAATTGCTTCAACCGTGACATCAAACGGTTTATACGGCTCTGCGCAGAACTTGTTTCTTATTACCGACCCGGACAACAACATGACTGGAAAAAACATCAGTTTCTACGTAGCCGGCGACTCTGTTGCTTCCGCAGCCTTTGCCAGTGGCCAGCATACAAAGCTGGACCTTTCTGTAAACAAAAACCTTTGGGCAGACTCAAGTTCCTCACAGAGCAACGATAACGGAGTAAATACGAATGCAAACAAAGATAACAAAAACAGCGAAACGCCCGCAGGAATAAAAACACTGACTTTTTTTGATAATGCATCCTCAATAAAAATAAGCATCAACCTGAAGCGGGCAATTGTAAACCCGTCTCTTTTCATAACTCTTCTTCCGGGAGCTCCTGAAACTGCACCGCAGCAGCCCGTTTACCAATACATGAATGTCATTGAGAAGAACTTCGCAAATGCCGATATTGACAGCGCAACAGTAGAATTCAGAGTTAGCAGGCGCTGGATTACGGACAATAACATAACTGCAGTATACATTTTAAGATATGACAACAGCTGGAATAAGCTACAGACCGAACTGACCGGCTCAACAGCAGATTACAACAGCTACAAGGCATACACAAACGCATTTTCTTACCTTGCAATTGCCGGAGAAAAAGCGCCTGCTCAATTGCAGCCCCAGCAGAAAACAGGACAACAGGCTGCAAATTCCTCGGCCAACAAGGCATTGCCAACAGGCAGCTTTCTTGGCAGCGTCGCCAGCACAACATGGGTCGGCATAATCCTGCTTTTGGCAGTCATTGTCCTGTACGGGTATCGCACAAAAGAAAAACGTAAGGAAATGACACAGTAATAAACCACCGGCAGTAACTGTGGGAACTTCTGCAGATTACAGCCCGAGCCTTTCCGCGATTTCCTTCATTGCGGCAAGAGAAATCTCAACGAACTTGTCATAAGGAATCCCTGCTTTTTCGCATTCCATGATGTTCTCGCGCTTTGAGCCTGCAGCAAATCCCTTTTTCTTGAATGCGTTTTTGACAGAATCTTCGCTGACATTTGCCAGCTTCTTTTCTTTTACCATCGCGCATGCGATTATCAAACCCGTCATTGAATCCGCGGCAACAAGCATATGCTCCATTTTCTTTATCCTCTGCGGGGCATCGGGATTCATGTAGTTGTGCGCGACAATTGCATGAATCAGCTCTGCCGGCAAATCCTTGTCCGCGAGAAGCTCCTTTGCAAGGACTCCGTGCATCACCGGATTTGCCTTTGTCTTCTCGAAATCGATGTCGTGCAAAAGGCCGCATAGCGCCCACATCTCCACATCTTCCTTAAGATAGTGTGCTGCTGCCTTCATTATCGCCTCTGTCGCATACATGTGCTTCAGGAGAAACTCGCCATTTACGTGCTGTTTCACTAACTCTTCTGCTTCCGAGCGGTTCATACAGATCAACAAATATTTTTAACTTACATTCTTAATAATCTTTCGAAAAAATCTTTGCCGCATCGCTTACCTGCATCCAGAAGAATGCATAGAGCCATACAAAAGCTATCATGGATAAGGATACCTGCTGCATTATTATCCCGAAGTAAGCGAATAATGAGGCTATAAGCTGCGTTCCCAAAACAGATGCAAGCAATATCTTACTTGGCATGAATTTGTACCATCTTTCCTTTGCCCTTGCAACAAGCAGGAGGAAATGGCCTCCCAGCGACAGCTTCAAAAAGAACAGCGTCTGTAGCTGGCCAAGATTCAGATGGAAATACTCCAGCGCAAGCCATAAAAATATGATACTATTGACAACGCCCACCATTCCAAGAATTACCCCCAGCGAAGTCCTTTTTTTAAAATCAATTTTTGAAGGTGTGCTAGATATCTTAACACGGTCAAATGCTATCGAGATTATCGGAATGTCGTTTAGAAGAGACAGAAAAATTATCTGAAGCGGGGTTAAAGGATAGCTGCCTATCAGGAGGCTGATTAAAAGTATTGTCATGATAAGCCTGAAACTTTCCGATATCCTATATATTGTGTAATAATAGATTTTCTCGAATATTATCCTGCTTTCTATCAAGGCATCTGTTATGACCGAGATTCCTGGCGAGAGGAGCACCACATCTGCCGAATTTTTTGTCGCATCAGTGGCAGTGCTGACAGCGATTCCCACATTCGCTTCTTTTATCGCAGGGATGTCGTTAACGCCGTCGCCGGTTACTGCGCAGACGTATTTCGGCCTGGATGCAATGACCAGCTTATATTTATCTTCAGGGAACAGCCCGGAGAAGGAATCATAATTTTCTACAGTCGCTGCATCATAATTTTTTATCTCATTCCTGCTGATTGTCCTGTCTCCTATGCCGATAATTTTTGAAATCATATTCGCGATAAACCTATTGTCGCCTGTCACCATCTTTGTTGTTATCTGGTTATCTTTCAGGAACCGGACCGCGCTTCCGGCGTCATTTCGCGGAGGGTTCAAGAGAAGGAGAAGCCCTGCCGGCCTGAAGCTTTTGCCTGCCTTGTGTGCAACAGCAATAATCTTGTAGCCGTCTTCGGAGAATTTCCTGACATTTTTCTCCATGCGCTCTTTTTCTGCTTTTGATAAGCTGCATAACTTTGCGATTGTATCCGGCTCTCCTTTTGCAATAGAGAATTTTTTCTTTCCGAAAAATGCGGTGCTTAAAGACATCTTGCTCTCGGGGGTTGCAGGCAGATATTTTGTAATCCGAAAATCGCGCTTCAAATCCATGCTTTTGGCTTTGGAAACTATCGCACTGTCTATCACGTCATCCGCTGATTCGTCGCTGCAGGCATAAGCCAGCTTCATCACAAAGCCCTTTGTTCCTGTATACGGATAGACATCGGCAACCGATATGTCATTTGTAGTAAGCGTGCCTGTCTTGTCGCTCAACAGCAAATTGACGTTCGAGAGGTCCTCAAGCGATGCCAGCCTTCTTACTACAACATCTTTCTTCGATAAAGAATAAACACCGAGCGAAGTCACCAGCGTTATTACAGTCGGCAACGCTATGGGAAAGCTTGCTATAGCGATGCTTATAATGAGAGTCAGTATTTCCAGAACCGGCTTTGAAAAATAAAGGAAATATGCGGCCAATATGACCATTGAAATCAATCCGGCAGCTATGAGAAATTTCGTTATCATTATCACATCTTTTTCCAGTACGCTTTCCTTATGTCCTGATGCAATAAGCTTGATTGTTTTCCCGAAATACGTATTTTTTCCTGTCGCGGTTATTTCGCAGGTGCATTTCCCGGCTTTCACTATGGATGTCGAATAAAGCGCATCTCCTGCTTTTTTTTCTTTGGGAAACGATTCGCCGGTGAGCATCGACTCGTCAAGCGCCATGCCGGCTGCTTCAAGAATCTTGCAGTCCGCAGGCACTATGTCTCCTTTTTCAAGAATTATGGCATCCCCGGGAACCACCAGCCGGGAATCGATTTTTATTTCTTTCCAGTCCCTGATTACTTTGGTCTTTATGGCGAGCTTCTCTTTCAATTTTTCTATAACGTTTTCTGCCTTGTACTCGTGGTAGAACGAGATTATTATATTAATCAAAAGAAGCGAAAGAATCACATAAGCATCTTCGATTCTCTTGGCCAGAAACGAAAGCATCAATGCAACTTCCATCATCAATGAAGTCGGCTTGACAAACCACCTTAAGAATTGGATAATTGGATTGGATTCTTTTTCCTCGATTTCGTTGGCTCCGTATTCTTTTAATTTTGATTCTGCTTCTTGAGAACTCAATCCCCCATACATAGAGAACTATTTATCAGGAGTCTTTTTATAGTTGAAAGCCAATCATCGCAAATACTTTATAGCATCAACAGGATACAATTTTCCGGAAAGATAATCCCTGACAGTTGCCTTTACAGAAGAGCTACGCAGTTTTGAATCATCCATTGCAAGAATTTCTTTCGGTGCGAACCATTTTGCGTCAAGAATTTCGCCTTTCGGAATTTTCAGTTTGCCTGAAATAATTGATGCTTTGAACTGGAAACGGATTGTCATTCGCTCGCCATTTTTTACAGCGTACTGATAAACGCCGAGCAAACCGTCAATTTTCACATCGAAACCGGTCTCTTCTTTTATTTCACGGAATGCACCGTCGATAATTCTTTCCGGCGGGTCGAAGTGCCCTGCAGGGACATTCCATAATCCGCGCGCAGACTCTTTCGCCTCCTGCACAAGAAGAATTTTGCCGTCTTTCTCAACTATTCCGCCGCAGACCACAAGAAATTCCATAAACAAATATTACCTCGACAAAATATAAATGCCGATAATAAGCAGAACCGCGCCGATTACGCGCGCCATGCCGTGCTTTTCTTTCAAAACGAGCCAGCCGATAAGCGCTGCAAACAACGGAAGCGTTCCTGAAACCGGCAGGACTTTTGCTGCGTTTTGCATTGAAAGCGAGTAAAACTGGAATGCGACCCCGAGAGGCGCGGCAATCGATGCGGCAAGAACCAGTCCAATAAGCTTCTTTTCTTTGCGTACTGTGTTTATTGTCTGAACAAGTTGCCTGCGCTTTGTTGCGAATGAAAAAATAATAACATAAATAGAATCAAGAAAATACATGTAAAGCGAAAGCACAAGAGGATTCATTGTACCGACCCCAAGCTTGGCAACTATTCCAATAAGTGCAAGCAATACGGCAGATATTGCAATTAAAACGATACCTGCAGACTTTTTCGGAACTATTATTTTCCCGTCAGCCCAGACAATATAGCCGCCAAGTATAATGACAACGACTCCGAGAAAATCACGCGGAACAAATTTTTCAGACAGCAAAACAACTGCAAGAAAAAATGAAAGCAGGACAACTATCGCATCGCGGTATGGGATTAATTTTGATACCTCGCCGGCTTTGAGCGCATAAAAATAAGTTACTGCAGCCAGAAAATAAAGCACCGATAACGCAAGCGCCGGGTAACTTATGCCCGATGCAAAAGGAACTGCAAGAGCAAGTACAAAAATAAACGCAACAACTGCATTGATAGAAAACCTTATTGCAGAAAGCGCCAGCGCATCGACCTTTGCATTTTTCAGTATCTGCTTGTCGAAAACAGCTACAAGCGCGTGAAGGAAAGCGTAAGATAATGCGAGTATGAGCCAGAGTTCCATTCAATTACCTCTCAATTACTTCTGCATTCTTAGTACAAAAACGTCTCATCCACAATCCTTTCAGAAATCTCTCCTGCATAATTCGTAAGCATCATCTCCTTTGCTTTCTTTGCATCCTTTGTGTGCCCAAGAACCCATCCAAGCTTGATATAAGCGACTTCCGGAAGCATATCCTTTGCGAAAATAACTCCGGCCTGTTCCATTTCAATCAGTGTGCGGTAGACGTGCGGATGCGTGCTGCCGTAAAGCGTCTGGGACGCGCTGACAAGAACGACTCCTGATTTTATGGCGTTTTTAATCGCGGTTTTCCAGGATTTTTTCGGGTCAATCGTAGCCCACGGAACATGGCCGAGAGCTGTTGTCAGCATCACGATTCCGCGAAAACCTTTTTTCACATAAAAATCAAGTATCGTCGGGTCTGCGCCGGGATAGACTGCAACCTGCGCAACTTTTTCCTCGAATTTTGTATCTGCAATGACGTTATTTTCATTTCTTGCGTGATAATTTCCGTCAATTACATCAAGCTTCCCATCGGTGCCGATTTTCCCAATTGGCAATGCATTTATCGGCCTGAATGCGTCCCTGCGCGAAGTGTGCATTTTCCTGACTTTTGTCCCGCGATTGATCAGACAATAATCATCATTTGTCGTGCCATGCATCACAATTGAAACTTCTGCGATGTCTGACAGGCAATAATGCGCCGCGCATACAAGATTCATTGCGCCGTCAAAACTTCCGCGGTCAGGCGAGCGCTGCGCTCCTACAACTGCAACAGGCTTGTTTAAATTATGCAGCATAAATGAAAGTGCAGCAGAAGTATAATGCAATGTATCTGTGCCATGGGTGATGATTACACCGCGCGCATCAGAGTTCAGTTCTTTGGCAGCTTCTTTTGCAAGCTCCTGCCATTGTGCAGGCGTCATATCCTCGGATGCAATCCTAAAAGGGCTCCTGATAGATTTTATGTTGACAAAATCGCGAAGTTCCGGAGTTGTACGCAGGATTTCATCCGGTTCCATCAGCATGAAGACACCCCCGGTTTTATAATCCACGCGCGATGAAATTGTCCCTCCGGTTGCAATCAGAGAGATAGGCGGTTTTGATTTGTCAAAGGATAATTTTCCAGCTGGCGCACTTCCAACCTTAGAGACGGCATGCTCCAATTTTTCTATCTTATCGCCCTTCGTGAATTTGATGCCGACATTATATCCGCTGTCCAGCTTGATTATAATATTGTTTGCATCGCCTGCTTCCGGGCGCGGCATTAAAATGCCCTCGTAATCTTTGAAAAGAATCCTGTCACCAACTGAAATTTTTTTTGATTTGAGAACCTGGCTGACTTCCTTGGGGTACATGATAATTATTAGGAAAGGGAATTTTATATGCTCGCGTTTCTGACATTAAACGCAAAACCGAAACACATAAAAACCTGACGGATAAAATTGAAAAAATAAAAGCTTATATACTAGTTACGCACAATAATACTTAGTGACTTAAATGGTACATGACACAGCAATGTGGAATTCTTTGAACCCGTTTGTGTCAGTTGATGTACTGTCTTTCAGATTCAACACCTGCATTAACTACTGCCTACACCTAAGTGCTTAATGCGGGATGATTCCAAATCTGATAAAATTCTAAGGATGACCGTGTTCTTCCAAGGTTAGTGTAATATTATTCAATCTATCCCAAAAGGGCTCCAGCGGGATTCTTGCAGTCTAAGCCCCTGCGAGAATCCCGGGGTTTTGCAGCCGTGATGTTCCCGGAGCAATTCCGTTTAAGAATTCATTGCAGGCTCAAAACCCGCCCGAAGCCCGAAAGAAATTTTTTGATTAGAATTCTGAAGCGATTGCTGGTGGACGATATCCTTTTTCTACAATCTTGGAAAGCTGTATGCTGCCTGTCGGCTTAGATTTAAGAATTTTAAAATATTCTGCGGCTGCGGTTCCTGTGCCTGTCAGTGTAATGGTCCTTAGACCGCCGTGATATACAATGCCATTTCGCTCTAAATAACTTAATGCCTCGCGCATCTCTTTCTTAACATTCCCGTTTATAGGATCTCTTGTTTCAACTAGCAAATGCGTTTCAATATCTTCTATATCTACAGACCCTGTGCTTTCGTAGTCTAAAAGAAAAAGTGCAATTTTTACTCCCGTTGGGCAACGCTCATAGATGTGCTCCATCCGTGAGCTTCTTAATTCAAGGTACATTCTCTCGAATTTGTTTGTCTTTTCGGCGCCAGCTAAGCCCTGAGCCACCATAATTATTGTGTCTCGATGACATTTATAAATCTTTCAAAAAATCCACGCTCATATCCAATAGGTTTAAAAACCTTACTAATGAAGTTAATTTACGTTCTAGCTTTCCAACCCATAGCAACGGGTTAATGGTTGGAATGCAGGATACGGTGTATCGAACTTTGAACCCGATGCATCGTATTCAGGGTTCAAAATCCATTCGCGACGCCTTGTCAACCATCGATTGCGTCGCTCTTGGCTTTAAAACCCAATGCGAATGAGGAATGGTTTTAAATGGCACGAGCAAGTTTTATTGACGACCTAAAAACGATTATCAAGGATGCAAAGAACATCAGGAATATCGCAATCTGCGCGCACATAGACCACGGAAAGACCACGCTTTCTGACAATCTTCTGTCAGGGGCAGGCCTGATTTCAAGCGAGCTGGCAGGAAAGCAGCAGTTCATGGACTTTGACAAGCAGGAGCAGGAAAGAGGCATCACGATTTACGCTGCAAACGTTTCTATGATTCACACGGTTGACGGCAAGGACTATGCAATCAACCTCATCGACACTCCGGGCCATGTTGACTTCGGAGGAGACGTGACCCGCGCAATGAGAGCAGTAGACGGCTGCGTTGTCGTTGTCTGTGCTGTCGAGGGCGCAATGCCGCAGACAGAAACAGTGCTTCGCCAGGCATTAAAAGAGCAGGTAAAGCCGATTCTTTTCATAAACAAGGTCGACAGGCTGATAAAAGAGCTCAAGCTTTCTCCTGAAGAAGTGCAGCAGAGGCTTGCAAAGCACATTGCTGCAGTAAACACGCTTATCAAGAAATACGCGCCTCTTGAGCGACAGGCAGACTGGATGGTTGACGTAAATTCAGGAAAAGTAGTTTTCGGTTCTGCATACCACAACTGGGCAATTTCAGTGCCGTTCATGAAAAAATCAGGCGTCACATTCAAGGATATTTTTGATGCAGTAAATGGCGGAACGGAAAAAGAGTTTGCAAAGAAAGCAAAAGCATACGAAGTTCTTCTTGACGCTGTCATACACCACCTTCCAAGCCCATACGAAGCCCAGAGATACAGGATTAAGAAAATATGGACCGGCGACCCTGAAAGCCCGGAGGGAAAATCCATGGGTAACTGCGACCCGAACGGACCTGTTGTGGGCGTTATTACAAATGTAAATGTCGACCTCCATGCAGGAAGCATATGCACCGTAAGGCTTTTCTCAGGAACAGTAAAAGAGGGGCAGGCAGTATATCTTGTCAGCCAGGAATCCGAGGAAAGGGTGCAGCAGGTAGGGGTTTATGCAGGCCCGAGAAGAATACAATTAGGAGAGATTTCCTGCGGAAATATAATCGCAATATCCGGATTGTCAAAGGCATTCTCCGGGGAAACAGTCTGCTCCACTGAGATAAAGACTGCACCTTTTGAGAGCATAAAGCACATATTCGAGCCGGTTGTCACAAAGTCCATCGAGGTAAAGGATGTAAAGAACCTGCCTAAAATGATAGAACTTTTGCGCCAGCGCTCAAGGGAAGACCCGACAATCGCAATAAAGATTTCCGAAAGCACAGGAGAGACTCTTGTGTCAGCGCTCGGGGAACTGCACATAGACGCCAAAGTCGAAAGATTCTTGCGCGACCGCGGGATAGACATAATTGTCTCAAAGCCTATTGTCATCTATAAAGAAAGCATTTTCAACAGCTCAGGCGAGTACGAGGGCAAATCGCCGAACAAGCACAACAAATTCTATGTAACCGTGAGCCCGATGCCTGAAAGCGTAAGGGATGCGATGAACGCAGGGCTCATCGAGGAAGGAAAAGTCCGAAAGCAGGACGTCAAATCAACTGTCGAGGAGCTTGTTGCTGCGGGAATGGACCGTGACGAAGCGAAAAAGGTCATTGACCTTTACAAGGGAAACATTCTTCTGAACGACACAAAGGGTATTGTGCAGCTTAACGAAGTAATCGAGCTCGTTGTGCAGTCGTTCCACGAAATCTGCGACCAGGGACCGCTGGCAGGAGAGCCGGTAATGGGATTGATAATACACCTCACAGATGCAAAACTTCACGAGGACGCAATTCACCGAGGTCCTGCACAGGTGCTTCCTGCGGTCAAAGGCGCGATAAAGAACGCAATGGTTGATGCAAAGGCAGCACTTCTTGAACCAAAGCAAATTCTTCGTGTAGACTCACCCATAGAGAGAATCGGGGATGTAATGAAAGAAATCCAGAACAGGAGAGGCCAGATTCTTGAAATGGTCGAGGAGTCAGGCATGACTGTTGTCAAATGCAAGCTTCCTGTGGCAGAGATGTTCGGGTTTGAAAGCTCGCTAAAATCCGCAACAGGAGGACGAGGATTCCAGTCCCTGATTGACATAACCTACGAGAAATTGCCAAACGAATTCCAGGACAGGACGATTCTTGCAATCAGGAAGAGAAAGGGGATGAAAGAAGAGTTGCCGAGAATCGAAGTTGATTAAATCTGCTAAGCCTGCGGTGCCAACAGCTTAATTAACGTTATATTGAAAAGCTCTAGATCATAAGAGGGTCCCTCAGCCTCGAGAGGTTTTCTTGAGACACGCCTGAACTCATGCCGTGTTGATATTGGCGGATATTTCAATTCGGCTTTTTTAGTAATAGGCTTCACAAAGTCTATAGTTTTCCATCTGCCGCCGTCATTATATTTTCTTGTTGAAGTCGTTTTGTGAAATCCGAGCTTGTTTCCCCAGTATTCATAGTTTTTGCCGTCTACAACATCAATCCTTTTAAGACCCTTTTCTTTTGCTATTTCTTCAAGGCGCTTTAAGGCAAAGGTGCCTGATTGCTCTTCTTCCCCGATATTCGGTGAAATGACTCCAAGAATAAGCAGGGCGTCGTCATTCAAATCGAACTGACAGCAACCCGAACCTTCAGGCAAAAGATATGCCTTTCCATCGACTTCTCCTAAGACATACCGGTCGATCCTGACAACATCCCCACAAAAAAGAAGATCTACGAATTTCCTATATTTGCTATCCTGGCCAAAAAATGTTCCGAATTCGTACCTTTCTACCAATGGAACGTCGGTTAATCGCACCATACCCGCGTACATAGATGGTAAACCGTAGGAAACATTTAAATTTTCGACTTAATCTCCGCAAGGCTGTAAGAGCGCCTGTTTCTGACAAAATCATGCACTTCAACAGAAATTCTTTTCATAAACAGCGCTGCAATTCCCCAGAGAAACGGGAGCCAGTACGGAACTCTCATTATGTTCGGAAATGCATACGTCCAGGCCCCGAATCCAATCGCGAATGATTCTGCAAGCGCTCCGGTAATGCCGCATATAAAGTAAGTAAGAATATCCTCCCTGCTTCTCCAGACCAACAGCATTAGGGCACTGACAATTGCCAGGATTCCTGCAAGAAGCGCCGGCTCGTTCCAGAGCATCGAAACAGACAACAGCGAGATTACTGCAAGAAGACAGCTATAAAGAAATGCTCTAAGCAGTCGTTTCATATAAGCTCTATATTGTGTTACATGAAAATATATGTTTTAAGCTCTCACTGATTCCCGGCCCTTAAATCAAGTGAGACGTTTCCAAGGGTATGTCACCCTCACGCCCCGCATCCTGTATGCGGTGCTTCATCCACCGGGGTCTGCTCGGTTCCGAGCTGCTCTGAGCATTCTTTTGGCGGATTGTTGAACGTCGAGCAGATTGCAGTCAGGAAACTTTCAGGCGTTCTCTGGCCGCGATAGTTCTGCGAGTTGATTATTACTGTCGGCGAGCTTCCAACGCCCATCTTGTTGCCAAGCGCTATATTTCTGGCAAGAAGACCTTCTCCTTCACTTCCTTCAGAGCATGCTTTTATGAGTTCCGCATTTATATTGTTCTTTGCCGCGCAGGACTGCCAGTCACTTCCCTTGATGTCGGAATTCCTGCAAATGACATAATCCATATAATTTGCATAAACATTCATTGCGCAGGCCTGCCTCATATCCTCCTGCACTTCGGGCTGCCCGTGAAGCGAAGAGAATGTTCCGTCATCGTTCCTGTTTGCGATAAACCTAAGCTCAAAAGAGATTTTATTCTTAAGGGCATCAAGAACCGGCTTTATCGCATTTTCTGCCTGTATGCCGTACGGGCACTGGCTCATTACAAAAAGCTGGACTTTCGGGACATCGGTTTTATTCAGCTTAGGCGCTTCCTCCTGCTTTGCCTTTGCCTCACTTACCTGCTTTTTGGCATTTTCGACGTCAATTGCCTGTGTAAAAAGAATGGCGCCGTCTTTTGTGGCGTAAGAAACGGCAGCGGGCTTTCCGTCAACAATAACAGAAAATTTATAGAGCCCTTTCTCTTCGGTGATATTTTCGATGCTTACCTGTACAGCGCCCTGTAATAAAGTATCCTGTATAAATGCCTGCATTTTGGCGGAAACCTCGTCTTTTCCCGTATCTGATGGCGATGATTTAGATGAACCGGAAAATGCAGAAATCAGAAGAAGAATACCAAGAATCGCCGAAATTGCTGGCCAGAAATAGCTCTTCTTCTCTTTGTTTCCAGAAGTATCCTGCCCGGATTTATCCGCCTCTTCTTTCTTTACAATCTCCTTTTTGTTTTTCATAATTTACAACCATAACTCTATTTCTTTGGGTTGGAAAGCTTGGCACCAAAGTGCCATGATCATCGACACGCAGTTTCATTAAGGCAAAGATTGCAATTCTTAAGCAGCGGTATTGCTTCCCTGTGGAGCTTGCACAGCATCCCTGATTTTCTGATATCGCGGCAGACACTGCACAAAATGCCTGATTCAAACGTGTTTTTTGCCTTTGTAAGCAGTTTTGCGGCATTCTTTATCGAGCCGAATACAGTTGCATTGCTTTCAAGAAGCTTTGCCTTTTTTCCGCGCAACTCACGCTTGTACTGCGATATTGCCGGCTGGGTCACTCCCATTTTCTGGGCAGTTTCCGCCTGATTATAATTGAAAGTTTCCATTAATTCCCTGGCAATAAGAGCCCTGACTGTAGGGAAAACTTCCTGTACCATAACCTCGCAGAAGGGGCGCATAATGCTATATGATTATTACAAATTTATATATTGAGGCGGTATGGACGCTTAACACCTCATGATAATTATTTATTGACCTTATATCCATATTATTTATGTATTATTTAGAGCTGCTTGCGCCGATTATTGTTTTGCTCAGCGATATCTCTTCAAGCACAACAGGCATAGGAATCGGAATAATTTCCACGTCTTATTTTTCCCTGATTTATCCGCCGCGCGATGCTGTTCTGCTTGGGCTGTATGTGTTCACGATTTCCAACATTTTTATACTAGTCCAGTTCAGGGAGCATATAGACAAAAAATTCGTAATTAACTTTATTCCGTTTACAATCCCCGGCATTATCCTCGGAACAATAATGCTGAAATATCTGGAGCCGCGCCTTATAAGATTAATTTTCGGCCTGATTCTGTTATCGATTATCGCCCTGGCAATAAATAAGAAACTCAAAATAAACTTTGCAGAAAGAAAAAGTTCGATGATAGCCTTTGCTTCTATTATCGGCATCACTTCGGCATTCATGAACGCTTCAAGCCCTTTTATGGTGGCGCTATTGCTTTCATCGGGCTATTCAAAGAAAGAACTGGTATCAACTGCAACTGCGTGCTATTTTATCAACAACCTGATGAAGCTGGCCGCTTTCAGTTACGTTGGCATCTTTTCCGCTGAAATTATGAAGCTTAGCCTGTACTTCATTCCCTTTATGGCCGCCGGCATCCTGACAGGAAAATTCCTGATAGAAAAAATCCATGCAGATGCGCTAAGAAAGATAATATTCTCGCTGCTCTCTACATTCTCTTTTGGGTCGATATTTGGCTATTGACTGCCGCAACAGGCAATCAGGCATATATAGGCGAGACTCTCAATAATATTGTACATCCAGAGGAAGTAGTCCGATGAAAAATAATGGAAACAAATTGTGGGAAAATTCATATGAAAAGTTCCAGAACGTGTGCAGCCCGTTGAGAAACCGGAGCTTATTTGAGTGGCTAAGTAATGCATATCAGTTTCTGTACCTGTCTTCTGTGGACAAACAATATATACCGACGCTGGTCGACCTTAAGACATCGCTATGTATTATTGACGTGGCAATAGACGATGCCTGCGATAATGCCGAAATGATTAAAAAAATGGGCGGGGAAGAATTTACTTACGGGATACTTGGGCTGGCATACAACATCGACAAGCTGATGAACGACAGGCACCAGAGGGATTTTAAGATTAGCAACGAATACGGGGCTGAATATTATAGCGTATTGCACGATATCATGGAAAATACCATAAGCACATTAAAAACGCTTCCAAGGTTTAACGAATTCAAGCACGAGTTTATAATGGCGATGAGGCGGGTTTGCCATTCAATGGAATTTTCATACCTGATAAACAAAGGCGAAAGCGTCTATCCGTCATCGCACATTGTCGAGAACAGATCGGCTTCCACAATGGTAACCGTGCATTCCCTGCTTGATTTAATGGCTTCCCCTACGGTCAATAAAAAAGACATAGGGAAGATGATTCCGTTATTCCATATGGCGGATACTGTGGCTATGCTTGGGAATACACTGAATACCTGGCCAAGAGAGATACTGGAAAAAGATTACAGCAGCCCTGTCCTGGCACTGGCTCTGGAAAAAGGCCTTGTTGGATTTGACGAATTCTACAATAGCAAGCCGGAGGAAATAGAAAAAAAACTGTCTCCTCTTTCGGACATTATCGAGGAGCTGATAGATGCTAAATTAAACGAAATGAGAAGCCATATAAGCAACAATAACATACAGTCCTTTGATGCAATAAAGTATGTGGAAAATTACCTGAAGATTAAGGAAGCATTCAAGAACCGCGAAAGATATTGGGAAAAACCCTGCATAGCTTAATGCAGCTGCTGTTTTACTTCCTTGTCTTTAAAATCGAATTTATTTCTTGGCTTGGTTATAAATTCGCAGTATGCATCGCCCTTGGATAAACATTTGACTTCTATACCATCGATATCCTTGCCAAAGAATACGCATGAAGCTCCTGCGAACCAGCCCCTTTGTATATGGCACACCGCGTGCCCTACCTTACCGGAATGCTGCGCTATTATGCTGTCATACACCCTGTAGACCATAATGGAGTCCTTGGCATTCCACTCTACAACTTTCATTTTTCCAAGCCCCGCAAGAGTAAAAACCTTCTCTCCCCATTCCGCCTGCTCTTCGATGGTATTCATTTTGTAAGCCTTAAACAGGCCTTTAATCCAGCTTTTTCCCAATTCCTTTGCCGCCGAATAAAGCTCGATGGTCTTGCCTGATTCTTCAATTATTTTCTGCATGGAAAAGAGGTTTTCAAACGGGAATATAACTACATTCTGGCCAAGCAGCTTTATGCTCCCTTCTTCGAATTCGAGCTGCTTATGCAACATTAGTTTTGATACAACTTCAAACATAAAAGAAATCAACTTATGCCTTAAATTTTTCCAACTCGCTTACAACAATGCCGTTGTCCGTTATTTCCATAGGATAAACTGCCTTTGCATGATTTGTCCTTCGCATTTTCCTTACCTGTACACTGCCGAATCCCTGGCTGCCTATGCCCATGAAATAAAGGACAATAACACCATCTGTCACAAACTCCTCAATGCCATATCTTGAAAGCAGCTTGCTGTCCTCCGTGATTTCAGAAGAAATCATGGCTGTGCAGTTTGTCGCCTTTATTGTCGAAACAAGTGAATAAAGCCCTTTTCGTATCTTGTAATCATCCTTGATATACATGCCAAAAAGGGATGTCGAATCAATGACAACGCGCTTGTAATTATTGGTTATTATCAAATCCTTCAGGCGAAGGTTCACATCAGTAAGCTCGAAGGGGTCATACATCTCTATCCTTAATTGGCCGTTTTTTTCGTATTTCAAAAAATCCCAGCCGAACTGCAATGCATCCGCCTTTATGTCCTCAGCGCTTTCCTCAAGGGTTATGAAGATGCATTTCTCCCCGTTTTTAAGGCCTTCATTAAGAAACTGGAGCATCAGCGTTGTTTTTCCTGTCCCTGTCCCGCCGGTAACCAATACGCAGGAGCCTTTCAGAAATCCTCCCTGGATTATTTTATCGAGTCCAGAAACGCCTGTAGATACGCGGGAATTATCTGGTAAAGGCGATTTTAATTTCGGGACATGTTTAAACATCTATAATATTTGTCAAAAGGAGTATATATAAATTACTTAAATCGGGGCTTTGCAAAAACTTGATTTGCTGATTTTAATATGGGCGGCTATTTGTACATCCAATCATTACGGTTTTGTCCTGATTATCTTATAGTACGTGACATCGCCTTCCTCGTCAACAATCGCCATCAGCGCGGTTGCCCTGATATTGTGCGAAAGCCTGACATAGCGGGACCATTCCTGCGGGGTAAGGGTGTGGTTCTCCGGGTAGGCATGAACATTATACTTGGTATGTTCCTTTGTTTCTTTAGTCCCTGCTTTGTATGGATTAACCCCCCTATCGTAAACGCGGAAGTGCGTGCCGAATTTGAATCCGGATTTCACAATGTATCCCCTGTTTCTTAAGTCGCGGTAAACCGTAAACTTTTGAGGGAATTCCTTGTCCACAGCCATGCATTTTTCATAAAATGCTTGCGCAGCAAGCGGCTTTCCTTCGTAATTCACTTTTATATGCCCGCGGTCAAGCAAAAGCATTGCTTCCTCAAGGCTTAGCTGAAGGTAGCTTACTTTCTCCTCTTCTACCCATTTGCCGAAATATTTCTCGGAATAAATGCGGTTTGCCTCCTCCTTGTTCCAGACCACAACCTTGTTTTCCAGAAATTCCGCATTTGCAAGGATTTCCCCGGGCTTAAAAAGAGGCTGGATTTCGGGTTTTGATATTTCAATAGTTTCCGGGTTTTCAGACTCGTTAAGAATTTCATCAGAATCTTCGATTGCTGAATCTAACTGTTCTTTATCATTCTTGTTTTTATGCTTCTTTGACATATTCATCCTCTTCCAGTTTTCACCTAATGCATTTGGCGAATGGCGAAAGGTCATTTTTTACTCAATGCTTTTGAACCCAATGCATTGTATGTAGGGTTCAAAATCATGGAACTAACGTTCCAAGCTTTTTCGCCCGGTGCATATTGCAAATGGCGAAAAATCCGTTCGTTCTATTCTCGGCTTGCGAACCCATAGCACTCAGTTAATGGTTCGAAATCCTTTCGTTCGCCTTGTGAGCCATTGAGTGCTTCACTCAAGGCTCTCCAACCCAAATAAGTTGGCGTATGGTTGTAGATGGGGCCGACGTGATTTGAACACGTGACACCTAGATAACTGAAACACACTAAACAGGTGACTTGCAAAGCAAGTCGCCCCAGTGCTCGAGGTTATGAGGATTTTGAGGAACGAATCCTCAAAAGCTTGAAAATCTCCAAGGATTTTCATGAACCTCGTCTTCAGTCTAGCGCTCTCCCGGGCTGAGCTACGGCCCCATATTAAAACTTTGAATCATCGAACCCAAAGCATCAGTTAAAGATTCGAAATCCGTTCGCGACGCCTTGCGAACCATTATACGTGTCGCTCTCGGCCTTTTTGTTTTGCATCGTTTTATGTGTGGCAAAACAAAAAGCGCCCCGGGCAGGACTTGAACCTGCGACAACATGGTTAACAGCCATGCACTCTACCTGCTGAGTTACCGGAGCAACATTCTAAATATAATAGGAGAAAACGTTTATAAATCCTTAGAAAGATTACGATTTCTTCAAATCATCCTCCTTGCTCTGGCTCGCCCCGCTTTCGTTGAAATACTTCGCACCCTTCTTTGCGCCATACGGAACTTCCGCAGGGCTGCTCAAATTTTCAAGAACAAGCTGGCATATTCGCATGCCGCAGGTGAGCTTTATCGGAAGCCTGCCGATATTCGTAAGCTCAAGCGTGAGATACCCCTTGTATCCTGCATCGACAACGCCGGCAGTGCTGTGGACCTGCAATCCCAGCCTGCCTAAAGAGCTCCTGCCCTCAAGCCTGCCGACAAGGTCCACCGGCATCTCAACATGTTCCATAAGAGAAGCAAGAACAAATTCTCCCGGATGAAGCACAAAGGGCTTCTCGGAGATTAGAAGCGTGCTGTACTCGTATTCCTCGACTTTCGCGCCGTCAATTTCCCATTCCGCGATTTTTTTGTCATTAAAAGTGGTGGGGTCTATTGCGGACTGGTTCGATGTCTTAAAAGTGCGAAATCGTGTGCCTAATCTTAAGTCAATAGAGCTTGTGCCCAATTGGGCTGAAAGCTCAAGAGGCGCTATTTTAAAGTCGCCTTTTTTTAATCGCGCCTTGATATCGCGGTCAGAGAGAACCATACAATATATTTTCGGGGAAGGTTTATAAAAGGCAAGCATTTATCGCTTTTTAAGAAGGAACTGAAATTCCATTCCTGCTCGAACAATCTTTTTTATTTTCAGACCCGACTTTTGAATTGCTTTCTCTATCTTTTCCTGTGGATATGCGTATACTCTGATACCGTCTTTTTCTTCACCTTTTTTGAACTCCTCAAAAAGCTCCCCGCCAAGAAGTGGAAAATCTATTACGACGCGCCCCTCGGGTTTTAATACGCGCTTTGCTTCAGAAAGAACTTTTCTTGCAAAAGAAAGCGGATAATAATCCATAGCGCCCATGCACGTAACAAGATCAAAATATCGCGCATTATATCCTGTTTTTTCTATAGAACCAATAGCAATTTCTCCACTGTTGCTTATTCTTCGTTCAGCAATCTTTCGCTTAAGAATAGAAAGCATTTTCTCGGAAATATCAATCCCGTGAACTATACATCTTTTTTCAACCAACTTCAGAAAAACCCTTCCCGTACCGCAGGCCATATCAAGAGCAACTTCACCACTTTTCGGATTTGCGAGTCTTATGAAATTTTTATCTTCAGCTTCCATCCCCCGTACCCATTCGGAAGATAATGGCGCTCGGTTTTTGATAGAAAGATGCTTTTCCAAGCATACATCATAGAGCGATGCCTGCTTATCATACTCTTTTTTCAGTTTTTGTTTCCTGACATCAAGGGTTGCTCTCGCCATAAACATGCAGAAAGTACTTAAAACCATTTCTTTTCTTTCTTCTTTTCCTCTTCCTCTTCTTTTTTCTGCTCGCGCCATGTCGGCTTTAGTTTGTCCTCAAGCCCCCTGAGCGATGCCTTTGTGTTTCCGATTCCGCAGGTATTGCCAACTCCTATGATTAAGATGCGCTTCTTCTTTGTATCCTTGACAAGCCTCTCCAGAATTTCAATAGCGTTTTTCTGCGCATCAAAGACCTCTTTCTTAAGCGGTATTGAAGCCTCTTCGGGTGCCATTTTTATTGCAATGCCGTCTGTAGGAATATCGTATTTCACTGCCACTTCCTCAATCTGTGAGCGCTCGACTCCGACGCCGCCCATCATAACGCCAACGCCTTCTGCAATCGAGCCGGTTTTCTCTCCTTCAAGCTTTCCTGCCGCGTCTATTGTAATTATGTGGTCTATTTTCTCGCTCTTATGAAGTGCCTCGACTGCCTTGCCGAGTTTTCCCAAGGCGCTGCCGGGACCCTTTGCCTTAAGGACAAATACATCGCAACCTGCGAGATTTTCCTTGCTTGCAATAACGTCCTTTGCAATTTCGCTGCCTTCCTTAGTTTTGAGGCTTGCTGCAACCATAGGCCCTATCGCATCTCCTATCGGCATGCCGTCTGCAAATGCCTTTGTCGCCTTTGTGTTCGCCTTTGCAACCTTCATTATCATTGGCATCAGCATCTGGAGCATCATGGCATACTGCAGGTTGTTCGTTTTCTTTGTCATGATAATATAATGCCTTATCACCTTGTAAATCTGGTTAACGCCTATCGCGCCTATCAGGGCGAATTTCAGGTTTGCCTTATCAATTGCATTCATTTTCGGTGCAATGCTTTCAACAAAATATGAGAATCTTCGCTCGGACTCATCCATTATATGCTCGATTTTTTTGACGATTCCAAATGGATCAAGGTCAACAGGCGGGGCAATAAAGAAATCCATGAAATTCTTTACCAAATCTTTTTGCCTCTTGTCCGGCTTCGGGCTTATTTTTTTGAGAACATAATCCTCGGAAGCCTTTCTATACCCGTCAAGCTCGGTAAGGTCGCTTTCAAGCTTGTATGTCATCTGCCATATCATAAGCCGCGGGTAAAAAAAGAAGAAAATAATCAGCAATATGAACGAAAGAATGCTGTTATCGCCTGTTAAAAAAGTTGTTATCGACATGCACTCTTATTTAATTTTCAGCTTTATATATGTTATAGGACATAATTATCTATAATACGATACTGCCGCAAACAAGCTCGAAAAATCAGTGCGGCTGTATGCGATTCACCATATTTCGATTGATGTCGAATAGTATATTTATTCCGCAAATGCGGATTTAACAGATGTGAAGGTATGCCCGACTCTGATTCAACGCCATCCGAGAGGAAAATTGCAGCATTGCTTCTTATCGCGGTCGTTGCCGGAGCAATAGGCTTGTACAGCTACGGGCAGGAACATCCGGATACTATAAGCTCATTCAACTCTATTTTCAAGAGCATATCTTTCCCGACGGGCTTTTCCGCATTTTCCGCAGGCCGGCAGCAGACAGTTTCCATAGACTCGGAATTGACGTTCGAAACAACGCCTGCAACAGAAATAAAGCTCCAGAATCCTGCAGAAGAATTTTCGGTTTCTTTCAACAATCCCAATAATACGCTTACAATAGACGGCACTTCATGGCAATATTCTTCAGAGACCAAAGCAATATTTGAGAATTATACCGGAAGCGTGATTCTTTCTCAGCCTTTATCGCTTTCGGGTTCGGCAAAAGGCCTCTCGGTAAATTCGGCAATAATACCGGAATCCGGCAAAGGCATAAGCGTTTCATCGCCGTCTCTTGCGTCGGATTTTGCCATATTAAAAGGGCTGGAAGGCGTTGACCTCCAGTTAAAAAACGTAAGCGGGACAATAAATGCAAAGGATGACAAAAATTCCGCGGTGTATACAATCTCGAATATGGCACTTTCAATTTCTTCCTTTAAAGGCGATATCGAATATTACGGCAAAAAAATCGTTCTTAAAGGCTCCGGGAAAATTGACACTGAGCTGCTTGGAGTTAAAAAGGATTAGAGCTGATATAATATCATGCTCTCGGGCATTGCAATATCGGACAGCGTGATTCTTGTAATACTGCTTGCGGTATTCATAGTCGTAGGATACAAAGTCCTGACGATATTAAGAAACGCAATCATTATCGCTGTCCTTGCCGCGATTTTCCCGTATGCCCTGAATTATTTCGGCGCGCACTTCTCGACAACTATTTCATCAGAAATCCGTTATATTGCAGTTGCGCTTGGGCTGTACCTGATTTATGAAATCATTATCCTGATTTTTGGAATCGGCAGGTTCTTCTGGGCGGCTTTAAAAATTCTTGCAACGCCGATTGTGTGGATTGGCGCGGCGATAAAGAAGCTGCTGTTTGGCGGGAAGAAAGAGGAAAAGGAAGAGAAGAAGGGTAAGGGTAGCGAGAAAGAAAAGGAAGATGAGAATAAAAAGGAGGATTAAGCATCTTTGAAAAATTGAACCGCAAACTTGCAAAATTCAATAATTGTTTCTTTATCGGTTTCAAACTCTTTTCTGCTGCCAAGATACTGGAATTCTTTTCCATTTTTCAGTTCCTCGACTGTCGCGCATTTTATGTGCTTCTTTGAGACAAGGATTATGTGCGCATTTCGATAAGGATAATCGTCGCCGCCTAACTTTTCATAATTAAATTCGCCATCGGCTCTAAACTTTACTTCTACAAAAAATACCTCTCCGGTTCTTTTATTCTGGACAACAAAATCCGGCATCCTTTTGATATTTTGCGCGACATCGCCTCTTACGCCCCTAAGCAGAGTCATAACACCGGGAATACTATTTTCCATTCCGTATCTGAAAACGTTATAATCTAATGTCAGAAAAAGTTCCTCTATTATTGTTTCCGCAATTCGGCCTTTTATAACCTGATATCTATAGCCTATCTCCTTCTCTTTTTTAAAGCATTCGAGACACAAATCATGCGAACTATTCGTCAGTCGCGCGCCGCAATTTGAGCAGGAAGCCATAGAAGAGAATATGCCACAAAATTTAATAAACACGTTAATTCTTAAATTTTATTGATTATCTATATAGAGATGCACGGCAATGGTCCAGTGGTATGATGCGGGCTTCCCAAGCCTGCGATCCGGGTTCGATTCCCGGTTGCCGTATCTACAGCCATTCACCAACATACTTGGGCTGGAGAGCCGAGAGTTCCGCACATAATGGTTGGCAAGGCGGAACGAACGGATTTTTTGCCATTAACCTAATGCTTTGGGCAAAAAGGAACTTTGCGTCGCGAATGGATTTCGAACCATTCGCCAATTGTGCCATGTTCGAAAGCTTGACACAGAGTGTCATGATTTTCAACCATTCATTAATTGCAATGTGTTGAAATCGGGGTGATAAACTCATTCCCCTTAAACTTGAAATTATACCGGCCTGCGCCCCTGGATTATCCTGATAAGCACGATTATAATTGCGAGGATAAGTAAAAAATGGATAAACCCGCCTATAGTGTACGCAGTTACCATTCCCAACAGCCACAAAATGATAAGAATTGCTGCAATAGCTTCTAGCCACATATTAGTCACCTTAGTTGGTAATGGTCATTGTGGCGGTTATAAAGCTTATCATAAAGCGGCGCTCATGCTGGCGATTGTCGAAAAATGCATATGTTTTTATAACTGACCGGCTAAATCAGTTTTATGATAACCTGGGATGATTTTGAAAAGGTGGAAATTAAAGTTGGAACAATTATCGAAGCAGAAGAATTTCCGCAGGCAAAGAATCCGGCATACAAGCTTAAAATCGATTTCGGGAACTCGCTGATTAAAAAGTCAAGCGCACAAATCACAGAGCTTTACAAAAAAGATGACCTGGTCGGCAGGCAGGTTATTTGCGTGACGAATTTTGCGCCAAAACAGATTGCGAACTTTGTTTCCGAGGTTCTTGTTCTTGGTGTTGTCCTTCCGGATAAAGAGGTTGTATTGCTACAGCCGGAAAGAAAGGTTCCGGAAGGATATCGGATTGGCTAATGCCTGCATCTTGCGGAAAACACAAAGCGTTCATATACCGGAATGCAAGCATTGTGCTGATAAAAGACAGCCCAATCATAAAAACAAACAATGCTCCAAAGCCAAAAGTGTAGACTACTGCCGCGCCGATAAGAGGCGCTCCTCCGGTGATAAAAGAATTTATGCTCATATTAAAACCCCACTCCGGCGAGAACCCGCGGTTATCCAGGTGCGCTGCAAACAATGAATTATAAGATAAGCTGCCCATTGCTTCCCCCAGCGCGAGAAATAATTGAATCAGATATAGCTGCCAGACACTGCCGGCGAAAATATACCCCATCCAGCCTGTTGCCCGAAAGACAAACCCGAGTATCAGGAGATGGCTGACATATTCCCGGGAATGCTTCCATCTGCTGACAAAATAAGCGAGTATGCCGACAGAAAGAATGTAAAAGCTCCATATCCCTCCGATGTTGACAACTCCGACATCCATCTTCTGGATGTATGAGGCGTAAAGAGGCGCAAACATATTTATGGCAAAAACGAAAAACGAGTTGATTAACATAAGGTGTTTAATTTGTTTGCGCATGGTAACCCTGCCATTAAGATGGGAACTCAATAATATATATTTAACGATATAGTTAGCGGATTGAATGACAGGGATTCTAATAGAGCATCCTGAAGGCAAGTTGCACCCGCCGGGAGCTATTAAAACCCTTTTTATTCTTTCCCACTACATTAGATTACGTGCCGGAGTCGCATAGCTCGGTAGTGCGACGGTCTCGAACAGTTTCTTTTCTTTCTTTTTCAAAGAAAGAATAGACAAATCTGGGTAGAAAAGAAAGAAACCGCCGACTTGCGCATCAGCGCAAGTCACCAGATATCTGTGAGCTAACCGTTGTCCGCAAGGACTCGCAGGTTCGAATCCTGCTTCCGGCGTTTTTCGACATTAGCCAATGGGGTTGGTCGAAAAAGCCAAGAGCGACGCAATCGATGGCAGACAAGGCGTCGCGAACGGATTTCGAACCATTCGCCAATTGTGCCGGATTCGAAAGCTTGACACAAAGTATGCTGATTTCCAACCATCTGCTAAATGCGTTGGGTTGAAACAAAAGATTGATGTGAAACGTTTCACATCAACAGCTTTGGGCGAAAATTACACTTTATTTACTTCTCCTTTAGCAATCTCGTAATCCCGTTCACGTGCCCTGCCCCGACCACAACAACAATCGTGCTGAACTGCTCCTGCAATTTTCTGATATTGCGCGCCATGTGCCGGTTTCTCTCCTCGATAAGAACTTCGTAAATCGCCGGGAACTCCCTCTTTAACTCGGTTAGCGCGCGCTCAATCAGCTTTTCGTCGGGCACCTTGTTCAAATCGATTTCGGCAAGCATGGTAACACCCTTGATAGGCACGCCCACAAGCGCAGGGATTAAATAAACCAGAAGCTTAAGTTTGCCGAAAAATCCGAGTTTTTTCATCAGGCGCGAAACAGTATAGTTTATGTCCTGGTCGATAAAAGCACACCGCACGCCGTTCATTGTGGCGAATTCAACAGCAGCCATCATCTCAGTGCCGGGAAAAATATTCGTCTGCTTGCTCAGATTCTCCTGCAGCTTTTGCATTAATGTCAGTATTGTTTTTTGCAAAAAAGGTAGTTTCACCTCGCCTCTTTGCTTATAAAGCATCGCATAATACCTGTTATAATCGAGTTCTACTGCTATGCATTCCGGCTTCTTTTCCTTTATCGCTTCTTTTACTTTTTCGACACTTTCGCGCGCGATGTGCGATGTTCCGATGATGTAGACTGGCATGAGAGTAATTTCGCGCAGGTTATTATAAAGATATTAGAATCTTGTCAAGTTTTGGCGGCAAAAGTTCTTCAAGACTTCCAAGAACTATATCAGGCGCGAGTTTCTTCAAATCCTTCTTTGATGTCGTTCCTGTCGCAACTGCAATGCATTTCATCCCCGCAGCTTTTGCTGCCATAACGCCCCATGGAGAATCTTCGAAAACAACGCAATCTTTGGGTGCGACATTCAGCTTTTCTGCGGCTTTAAGAAAAATTTCGGGATGAGGCTTGCTGTTCTTGATATCATCAGCAGAAACTATTTCTTGGATTTTGTTTCTGACGCCTATTTTTTGGAGCATCATCTCGATTTCAACTTTTCGTGCCGATGAAGCCACAGCCATCGGTATTTTGCGTTTTTCAAGTTCGGATATGAAGTCAACCACACTAGGCAGAGCGACAACAAACGTGCTGCCTCCGGAAGAAAAAAATTCTCGCTTAACTCGCGCCAGTTCTTCAACTGTTTTGTCAACAAATGGCTTTTTCAAAAACTGCCGGATAATTTCAGTGCCTGATTGGCCGTAGTATTTTGAAAATACTTTTCGCGTCATTTTAGGCATATTCAGTTTTTTTGCAGCTTCGTCATAAGCCCACAAGTGCCCCGCGAATGCGTCAACCAGCGTCCCATCAAGGTCAAAGATTACTGCGCGAATCATGAAAATAAATGGCAAGAAAAAGTTATAACCTCAAGAAATGCACCACTACACTAGCAAGAACAAAGCCGATTATATCGCCGATAAAAACCGATATGGACGGGAACAAAAGGTAAAAGACAGCTTCTGCAAGAAGATATACAAAAATGAAGACCACTGCCTTGGTTAGGTAGCCCATATTAAAAATATGGACAAAAGAAGATATAAGCCGCAACTACAATCTTAGAAAGTGCATAATCAAGAGCTCACACCACTTTCCATTTCAGCCCGTAATGGATTATGCCTTCCTTGCCGTCTTCGTAAATTTTCCTGAAAACTGCCGTGACTTTTGCCCCGATTTTGACCTGGTCAAACGGCGCGTCCACAATCTGCGAAACAAGAACAGGGCCGTTATCAAGCTTTATCAGAGCAACTGCATAAGGAGTCTGCTTGTCGAATCCCACAGGACCTGCATAGATTATCGAATATGTCTGGATAGTTCCCTTTTTCTCGAACTCCTTTTCCTCAAGCACTCCTTTTCTTCGGCAGGTCGGGCAGATTTCGCGCGGGGGGTAATAATCAGTCTTGCAAGTCTTGCAGTGATTTCCAAGCAGCCTGTAGTGGTGCTTAAACCTTCGCCATAAAAGCGGAACTGATGTGCGGTGCATAATTATACCTTTAATTGATTATTTTCCTTGATTTTTTGAATGAATCGTTGATAGTATATTTTAATATCATACCAATCATCAAAAGAGATAGCCACATACGCGTTGTTGTCTTTTTCTGCTCTAATGAATAGGAATGGATTCGGACAAAGTGGATCACCTCTATAGCGCTCCAAGACTGTTCTGTAAGTCACACCATCCCGGCTTATACAATTGTCAGTAGTTTTAACTTTCGGGTATGATATATCAATTATTCTCTCAATCGCCTTTTCTAATGGGACTAGCCAAAGAATCCCCCTTTTTTCGCGTATTGGGATTCCAAGGTATGCTAGACTGGTATTATGATGAAATACGACTTCTACACCTTCTTTTGGCATACTGCAGATTTCTTCGTATTGTCCTTCAACACCAACCATTCAATCACTTTCTAAACATCCGTTCATCTCGCTTTGCTCGTTCTCGGCTTTTCAAGCATTGGCGCCGAAAGGGCTTTCTCTTATTGTTGCTGATATAAATGCATGCCCAAAATTTGCCGTTACATATTCAGTTTCAATTGTATTCATATCTTTCTTGGATAAATAGTACGTCATGTCGTTGGGCACTGTAATTAAATAGCCACCGGATTTTCCGAGGTGCTCTATGCGTAATTCACTTATATTGGGTATGTCGGTCATATTTCTTGCTGCAAAAATATCATCGAGTAATATTGTTTTTCTGGGTTTGCCCTGCCCGACACCTATAACAAGCACCCCATCTTCGCGCCCAATTGACTTATATCCATTGGAGATTCTGCGTATTTCTTTGTAAACCATACAGTCCACATCTTATTTTTTGAACACATGCACCACAGCCGTCGCCCCGGACCCGCCGACATTGTGCGTCATTCCTATTTCAGCGCCCTTAACCTGCCTTGCCCCTGCCTCGCCGCGCAGCTGCATAACTACTTCGCATGCCTGCTTTATTCCTGTTGCGCCGACCGGGTGCCCGCATGCCTTCAATCCTCCTGAAGTATTGAACGGGATTTTTCCGCCAAGCTTTGTGTTTCCTTCCTCGATGAATTTTCCGCCTTTTCCTTTTTCCGCAAATCCCAGGTCTTCAACAGCCATGAGCTCTGCGATTGTAAAGCAGTCATGCACCTCGACAACATTGATATCTTTTGGCGCAACTCCTGCCTGCTTATAAGCCGCTCTTGATGCCATTATGGTTGCATCAAGGCGCGTAAGTGATTTTCTCTGCGCGAGCGCCAATGTGTCGGATGCCTGACCGGAGCCGACAATATAAACCGGATTATCAGTGTATTTCTTTGCAATGTCTTCCCTGCACAAAATCAATGCAGCCGCGCCGTCAGAAACCGGGGAGCAGTCAAGAAGCGTCAGCGGGTCAGCAACCATTGTGGATTTTAAGACCTGGTCGACAGTTATTTTGTTCTGGAACTGCGCAATCGGGTTCATTGATGCATGCTCGTGGTTCTTTACTGAAATCATTGCCAGATGCTCGCGGCGTGTACCGTAATCATGCATGTGCCTGCGCGCCATCAGCGCATAAAGCCCGGGAAATGTCAAGCCCTGGAAGCCTTCCCATTCCTCGTCTGCGGCGCCCATTAAAGTGGTTGTGACCTGGTCAACCGACATATCGGTCATTTTTTCTGCGCCGCCGACAAGAACAACATTATGCTGGCCTGAAAGTATTGAAAGCAATCCCTGCCGGAGTGCCAAGCCGCCTGAAGCGCATGCTGCCTCAACGCGCGTTGCAGGAATATTCATGCCAATTTGGTCTGCAACTAAAGCGCCTAAATGCTCCTGTCCGGTAAGGCGGCCGGATGCCATGTTTCCGATATACATTGCATCGATTTCTTTTCCCTCTATTTTCGCGTCGGTTACTGCATTTACCCCTGCCTCGATGGCGAGGTTTCTCAGGCCTTTTTCCCAATGCTCGCCGAATTTTGTAAGGCCTATTCCTATAACTGCGACACGGAATTTTGAATTATCCATAAAAATCACCAACTACTGCGCCCCTCCATAATGCAATTTCCCTTTTATCTTCGCATACTGCGCATATGAAACATATTCCTTGTCTTTGATGTAATCCTCAACTGTCGGTGCTGCGTTTCTTACTTCGTTCAATTTGTCGGTTGTCCTGAAAACAAACGAATCAGAGCCCGCACCTGAGCCGTATGAAGTGAGGAGTATCAGCTGGTTCGGCTTTGCAACATCAAGAGTTGCGCACAATCCCAAAATAGATGAGCCCGAATAGGTATTTCCGATCCTTTTTACGACAAAGCCGGGCGCAATCTTCTCAAACGGAATCCCCAGCTTTTTTGCCATTCCTGATGCGAATTTGCCGTTTGGCATATGGAATACCGCGAAATCAAAATCATTAATTTTATAGCCGGTTCGCTCAAGAAGCCCCTGCGTTGCCGAGAAAACATGCTTGACGTATGCAGGCTCTCCTGTAAATCGCCCTCCGTGGCTTGGGTACATCGCATGCGACCTTCTCCAGAAATCAGGAGTGTCCGAAGAATATGAATATGTCGCCTCGATTTGGGCAACTATCTCCCTTTTATCAGAGCCTATGATAAATGCTGCGCCTCCTGCAGCTGCAGAGTATTCTAAAGCATTTCCCGGTGCTCCCTGTGCAGTATCTGCGCCTATTGCCAGGCCGTATTTAATATAGTTGGACTTGACAAGACCTGCGCACATCTGTATTGCCGCAGTCCCTGCCTTGCATGCAAATTCCGTGCTTGCCGCAGTGTAATCATGGCCTGCATTTATTGCATCCCCGACTATTGTTGCAGTGGGCTTTACAGCATAAGGATGGGACTCCGAGCCGACATAAATCGCGCCTATTTCTCTTGGGTTGATTTTTGCGCGAAGAAGCGCGTTTTGCGTTGCCGCTACGGAAATTGTGGCAGTATCCTCGTCGATTCCCGGCACTGCCTTTTCCTCAATCATAAGCCCGTTCTTTATGTCCTCCCCGTCCTTTCCCCAGACCTCGGCGATTGTTTCGGCTTTTATCCTGCGCTTTGGGATATACGCGCCGTAGCCGATGATGCCGACGCCATTGTCAAGGGCTTTTTTTGAATTATTCATAATTAACTCAACTTTGTTCATTGGTGGGGAAGTTTTATAAATTGATTTTTAACAATGCAATGAGTTCATGTAATCTAAGCGTTCTTGATATTTCGTAGCTTTATTTCCTACAGATGGTTCTCCAGTATAAGGATGGTGTCGCAATAGCGCCTTTTCAATATCCTTCTTTATAAGTTCAACCGGCCTAGCATACATTATATTGCCATCAATATTCAGTTTATTCGCTGCGCACAAATTACCGCTTAGAAAGGCACTTATATTATCTCCATCGAACACTTCTATCTTCTGAGTATTGTAATGGAATTCAAATATATCTCGTGACATAAAATCAAAGATGATTTCGTTTACCGTTGTAAATTTCCCTTCAATTCCTTCGCTATCTAGAGCTTCAATAATATGATTAAATGCCGCATCATCTACCGCGATTACATCGATATCTGAAGGCTTATCGCCTTTTCTCAGTTTTTTCTGAAGATACAATCCATAACTTCCTGCAACTCTTGTCGTCTCTCGCGGTATCTTGTGTTTCTCTATCAAGTTATAGAATCTCAGCAGAGCCTGAAACTGTGCATCATTATACATATATTACCACTTTTAAGTACTATCCACGCGAGGATTATATCAACATACGTATTTATAAATCTATCCTTACCATATAATATGTCGAAGAAAAGGATAATAGGGATACACCCAACATAACAAATACTCGTAATGTATATTTTATATAGTGAATTTTGTTGTTATTGATGCTGATTCTCTATTATTTTGATTTTATATTTGAATTAAGAGTTGATTGAAAATGATACAATCTCAGACACACTTAGACAGACAGCCTGAGGCACCTGTTGCCGAGGCTCAAAAGGAACAAAAAATAGTTCTTCCAGGCGAACTCCTTATCGAAAGCAAGGAAATATTGCCCGGATACGGAACATACAGGATAGGCGATAAAATCTACGCAAAGCTTATCGGCATACTGATGCACGGCCCGCGAGTAATATACGTTGTCCCTCTTGCAGGAGCATATGTTCCAAAGGCAGGCGACTATATTATAGGCGAAATAAAGGAAGTCGCATTCTCATTCTGGAATGTCGACATAAACTCGCCTTACACTGCGGCAATGTCCTCGATGGACACAAATGATTTCATACCGAAAAGCGCAGACCTTTCGCGATACTTCAATGTAGGCGACCTCTTATTCTGCGTTGTCTCGGGAGTGACCCAGAGCAAATATACCAATGTTTCACTGAAAGACCCCAAGGCAAGAAAGCTTGTCGGCGGGCTTGTGGTTGAAATGACATCAAGCAAAATTCCAAGATTAATCGGAAAAGAAGGCTCGATGATAAACCTGATTAAGGACAAGACAAAATGCTTCATTACCGCAGGCCAGAACGGCAGGGTATGGATTAAAGGAGAACACGAAGACATCGCGGTTGAAGCAGTTGAGATGATTGACAAATATGCTCATACACAGGGTTTGACGGACAGGATGAACGCATTCCTGACCGAAGCACTTGCAAAAAAAGGCGTGCATGTTTCCAGCCAGCCAGAACCTAAAAATGATGAGGATGAGGAACGAAAGCGCGGCAATACGTCGGACTCGCGATTGAGCGACGATGACCAAGGCAAGCTGGAAGAAGGCGAGGTAATAGAATAGATAGTGATTTTTATGAAAGCAGAAACAGAAAAAACATTCAAGCCAAGCGACCCAAGACCTGACGGAAGGCGAAACGATGAAATGAGGCCGCTTAAAATCGAAGTCGGAGTAATTGAGAGAGCAAACGGCTCTGCTTATGTTGAATTTGGGAATACTCATGCAATAGCTGCTGTATATGGACCGAGCCAGGTTCACCCGAGGCACCTTGAAGACCCCCAGAAGGCAGTCATCATGTGCAAGTACAACATGATTCCTTTCTCGGTAGGGGACAGGAAAAAGCCGGGATACGACAGGCGCTCGATTGAGATTTCAAAAGTCATAAAAGAGGCGCTTGAGCCGGCAATTTTTGTCGAGGAGCTGCCGAAGACCATGATTAATATCGAAATGGAAATAGTGCAGGCAGATGCAGGAACAAGAGTTACTGCACTAACCGCAGCTGCTGTCGCACTCGCTGACGCAGGAATCCCGATGAGGGACATTGTGTCTGCTGTTGCAGTGGGGCGGGCAAACGGCAAGATTGTTGTTGACCTCACAAAAGAGGAGGAAGATGCCCCTGATGCAGTTGACATGCCGATGGCAATGATGCCAAATTCAGGCAGAATTTCGCTTTTGCAGATGGACGGCGACATAA
>CABMCT010000066.1 GCA_902384675.1 uncultured archaeon
CCGGCGACATAAAATTCGGCAGAACGCACCTTTTTGAGCCGGCATTCACGAATTTTTCGCGCGTTGAAGGCCTGATTATTGAAAGCACTTACGGAGGCCAGAACGATGTTGTCCCGCAGAATCAGGTTGGCGAGGCAAAGATTGTCGACATAATAAAAAGAATCTCGGCAGAAAAAGGCAAGGTGATAATTCCGTCGTTTTCTGTCGGGCGTTCCCAGGAAATAATGGTAATACTTGCAGAATGCGCAAGGAACGGGACCCTACAAGTACCTGTTTATCTTGACGGCATGGTCTGGGATGCAACCGCTATACACACCACATATCCGGAATTTTTGTCGCACAACCTGCAGAAGCAGATATTCCACCAGGACATAAATCCTTTTGTCGGCGAGCTTTTCAAGAAAGTAAGCAGCCCCAACGAAAGAAAAGAAGTTATAGAAAGCCCTGAAGCGGGAGTTGTTATAACCACATCAGGCATGCTGACAGGAGGGCCGGTAATGGAATATGTGCGCGAGCTTGGCGACAACAAGAAGAATGCCCTCGTATTCGTAGGCTATCAGGCAGAAGGGACTCTTGGCTCAAAGATACAGCGCGGTTTTCGTGATATCCCGATACAGACTCCGGACGGAGGGCTAAAACAAATGCGCCTTGAGCTTGATGTAGAGACCGTGGAGGGCTTTTCCGGCCATTCGGACAGAAACCAGCTCATGAATTTCATATCTCACCTGCGTGCACGGCCCGAGAAAATATTTACAAACCACGGCGAGGCAAGCAAATGCTTAAACCTTGCAAGCTCCATACACAAGACATTCCGCATAGAAACCGCAGTACCTGGGAATATGGATGCGACGAGGGTGAGATAAGCTGTTTCTTTTATTAAGCATTTGGGGGAAGGCAAAGAGGATTAAGGGGTTGGTGGAGAGAAAATACGGTTAATATTCATAACTCTATGGGTTGACTATCAAAAGATATTCTATCTCCATTTCCCAACTGCAAGCCAATCGAAAAGCCATGTTGTTCCGCTGCCTCCGGGTGCCCAGACAATGAATGAGTTGGTTGTTCTGGATTTAACAGAAATACCTTTTCTGTAGCCTGAGCCATCAGGGTCTCCTTCTGTAACCTGCACTGCATACGAGGTGTCTAAAAATGACGATGGCAAAGATATAGCCACCTGGCTGTAGCTTCCCGGGGCTGTAGCTTGCCCCCAGGCAACCTGGACATCTCCCAGCCGTATATAGTTTGTTCCCTGGTTGCTGCCGCTTATTTTAAGGTCTGTTGTGCGTACGTCGCCGTTCACTTCAAGCTTTGTTCCCGGTGTAGCCGTTCCGATGCCGACGTTGCCGGCAAAATAGGCATTACCGTTGCTATCAACAGAAGAAACCGTGCCTCCACCCGAATTTTCATGAATGGTAGTGCCAAACCTGATTCGAAGGCTCCCTGTAGTCGCCCAAGAGTCAGTGAGATAAAGCGTGCTGCCGCCAGTCGGTTCAAGATACATCGTTCCGCCGCTTGAAAGACCCCATTGATTCAGGGCTGTTTGCCCATACCCTCCGGGATATGTTGTGTATATCTGATTGCCCGTGCTGTAGACCGTCCCGCTTGCTCGAATATTTCCTCCGGAAACATCCAATTTCTCCCCCGGGCCTGGTGTCCCAACTCCCACATTTCCTGCATTATAATAAATACTGCTTCCCGAAGTTGTCCACTGGCTGCTGCCTGCGCTTCCGTCAATATAGCTTGCATTGATTTTCTTTCCGTCAGTTGTTGCAATTGAAGTTGTCCCTCCGTCTGCAGATATCTCTGTCAGCGGGTGCCATTGAGTCAATCCTCCTGCGGATGAAGCATAGTCTGCGGCAATCCCGATAACAAGAATGAAAAGAATGGTTGAGAGAATGAGTGCATGGGACTTTTTAATATCTATGTTTATCGTAAGGTGCATATGTTTTATTGGTCAACTGCATATATATTCTTTTACTTCGCATTGAATATATTTTCCTCTTTTACCGCTTTCTTATAAAATCTATTACTCTGCTAAAAGTAATGCCCTTATTTCGCAACCAGATAATCGCTTCTTGCCTGCACAATGTCTGCCGTGACCGTGTCCCCGTTTTTTCCTTTTGCGAGAAGCACTGGCTTGTATGCATAGTTTCTTCCTATTGGTGCGCCGTCTTCAAACTCGGTAACAAGAACATCTCCTTTCCAGCCGAGCCAGCCTTCATTTCTTTCATCCGCGTATTTGAGCGAAAGCGCCTTTACCTCATCTGCCCTGTTTTTTATTTTCCATGAAGGTATCTGGTCGGGCATTGATGCGGCTTTTGTAAGCGGGCGCACGCTATAATTATGTGCGTTTATCACATCCGGCTTTATGTCGTTTATAAGAGCTATGGTCTTTCCGAAATCCTCATCGGTTTCTCCAGGGAAGCCTATGATGACATCCGTAGCGATTGTGATATTTGAATAAGCTTTGCGGAATTCCGCGACAAGGTTTTTGAACTGCTCCGCAGTATAAGCCCTCTTCATTTCAGATAGAATTTTGTTTGAGCCGGACTGGACCGGAAGCTCGATATATTTGTAAACTTTCGGGTGATTGTATGCAAGAATCATGTCCTTGACAATCGGCATGACATTTGCAGGGTTCATTGAGCCGAGCTTTATCTTAAAATCCCCTGGAATCGACGTGAGTTTCCTGAGCAATGCAGGAAGGCGGGCGCCGTTGTCCATGCCGTATGCAGCTACATCCTGTGCCACAAGGTGAATTTCTTTTGCTCCTGCGGCCAGGGCGTTCTGGACTTCGCGGATTATATGGTCCGGCTCATTGCTAATCAGAGTGCCGCGCGTTATCTTGTCGATGCAGAACGTGCAGTTTCCAAGGCAGCCGTCGGCTATCGGGATTATCGCAACATAGGGATTCACTTTAAGCTTCGGGGAACTTATCAGTTTTGTTGGCTTGTCCTTGAATCGCAGGACCCTGGTGTTTGACCCCATTTTTTCAAGTATTTCCACAACATGGCCAGTGGAACTTACAGCCGCAACGCTTGCCGAGGGTGCTACTTCTTCGATTTTGTCCTTTATAATTTCTGTAAGGCATCCCATGACAAGGGTTCTTTTTCTTTGCATATTGAGTTCAGAAAGCCTGCGCAGGATTTTATTCTCGGTTGACAGCTGCAGCGCACAGGTGTTCAGGATTACGACATCCGCAGAGTCAAAAGGCACAATCTGGTGCCCTGCTTCGGCAATCAGGCCGGCAAGTGTTTCAGAAGACGATACATTGCTTTCGCATCCGTAAGTTTCTATATAGATTTTCATTTTTGAATCCCCTCATCAATAGAAAAAATGAAAAGCTTCGAGCAAGCGAAGCGCAGCGAGACGACTTTCATTTACTCCCCGTATTATATTATAGTAATGAAAGCTTAAATTCCTGCTTGAGGCTTGTCGCGGTTAAAGCCCTATTCTGCGCAACAGGAGGCTTAAAAGCATCTTCGGGGACTCAAGCATGCTGAATTTCGAGTTCTCTTTTGCGTACCATGTTACCGGGACTTCTTTTATGGAGTATCCTGCGTTTTTTACCCTCCAAAGCAGTTCTATGTCAAATTCAAAGCCTGTGGAGCGCATAAGAGGCAGCACTTTTTGTACAACTTCTTTTTTGAAAATCTTTGCACCGCACTGCGCATCATGGATATCGAGCCCGAAGATATAGCGCGCGATTAAGTTTATCGCCCCGCTCCCGAATTTTTTGAGCTGATTTCCATGCTCGATTATTTTTGAGCCGGGAATTTTGCGCGAAGCTATGGCGCAGTCGCATCCGTCCAGCATTTCAGTTATTAATTTTTCGAATTCTTTTGGAACAATCGCATTATCTGCATCAACAAATCCTATTATATCCCCTGTTGCGGCATTGAACCCGGCAAACACGCCCCCGCCTTTTCCAAGACGTGCCGGGAATTTTATGAGCTTTACACTTTTGAATTTTCTTACGATTTCAGGAGTCTTGTCCGTGCAGCCGTCGCATACTGCAATCAGCTCGATTTTACAGCGCCTCCCGTACTTTTTTGCAAAAGAAGTATATGCCTTAAGCGTTTCGGCTATGCGCGCCTCTTCGTTATATGCAGGAATTATTATGGAAGCCTTTTTGGGATGCATAAAATCAATTGCTATTTGTTTTTTCAAGAATATAATGCTCGCAATCTCCTTCTTTGGCGTAATAGATAGTTTTGCTGTTATTTTTTATTCCGTCTACAAGGCTATTTATCTGGCGCGGGCATATCGTATCACCGTCCTGGCATGGAAAGTCGCAGGTGTTAAACACGACAAAGCCCGAGGAGTTGTGCATTGCCTCGTAATTATTCTGTGCATAGGTAAGCGAGTAATAAATCGGCTTTATCTGGGCATCGGAGTAGATGCCAACGCCGGGAGTTGTTGAGAAGACAGGACCTTTCCCAAAATCAACCGTTGAGATATTTCTGTAAAACGCAGGAATTCCCTCGACATACCTTGCGCCGCCGGCATCCTGAATCAGGAGGCCGCCCAAAATTCCTGCCACGATGATTAATGAGACCAATGAATATGCTTTTCCATATGGACTATAATTGCCAAGCCTTCTTTTGATTTCAAAAAAGCCGAATGACGAAATAATGAACATGTACGGGAGAAATATGATGACATACCTTGCCTCTTTGTGGTTCAGGGTAATGAAGTAAAGAAAAAGAATTAGCGGCGTGATGAACACAACCGCTTTTTCTTTTATTTGCCAAAGCCTGTCCTTTGCCAGATATGCGAGCCCGGCTATCGAAAAGACAAGGAACAGATTCTGCGTTGCAAGCTCCCTGAAGTAATACATGTAGCCTAAATCATATAGCCAGGAATAGCTTTCTGTTATAATCCTGTTTGCAGCAACAAACGGCCTTAAAGCCGAACCATAGAGATAGTAATTTGACAAAAGGAACGGCACTACCAGAGCCATAAATCCGGATATAAACGCGAGAGACGAATCGATGACACGGCGGATTCCTGATGCGGACTTATCTGCTTCGGTTTTTTTAGCAATTATTGAAAGTATAACTGCTATGGCGACTAAAGCCTGCGGAAACCGGCTAAGAAATGAGAGTGCTGCAAGGGCGCCTGAAATAAATAAGCCCACCCTTGATTTTCCTGAAATAAAAACGTAAATTGCTGCCAAAGCAAAGAAAAGCGAGGCGATATCACTCAAAAAAAGCGCGCTGTAATAAAAGAATGCATTTGTGAATGCAAGCATCACTGCAGCAAGAATCCCTTCCTTTGCTCCGAATGCGCGCTTCCCGATAAGGTATGTAAGAAAAATCGTGCCTGCCGACAGCAACAGTACAATAATTCTTCCTCCAAGAAGCGGGTTGGCTCCAAGCTTCCACAATATCCCGGACAAAACCGGCAGAAGCGGGGGCCTTATTTCTTCCCACATGCCTGCATTCCCGCCGGAAAACATGTATTTTCCCATTGATATATAAACCGCTTCATCCCACCATGCAGGGTGGTTATTGAATATCACAAAAATTTCCATTACAAAGAACAAGGCGATTGCGGCATAAATGCATAATTTATAATTGACAGATAGCGGTTTCATAGGTTGAATTGTGCTTATTACCTTATATAAATTTTCAGACAGCCAATAATTGGGAGGAATCAAAATGCCTGCCAAAAAGACGGAGATTATTTTTATATTCCTGCTGCTCTTTTTCAGCTTCTATTTAAGATTATTTCCGCTGGAGGCTTCCCATTATTGGGACGAAAGCGTATATCTCCAGCACGCAGAAATTTTCAGCAGCGGAAGAACAAATTATAGCGAACTTGATTCCAGGCCGCCGTTCCTTTCCTTTCTAATCTCGCTCGGATACATTTTTTGGCATAACATGTACATGGCGCAGATAATTGTTGCGTCTATCAATTCTCTCGGGGTTGTTGCATTATATTATCTTATAAAAAGAATTGTTAATTGGCAGGCTGCTGTAATCGGCTCATTGCTTCTAAGCACATCGCCGTTTGTTGCAGAACATTCGCACTATATACTGACAGACATACCTTCGCTTTCTCTGCTGACAATATCCATCCTCTTTTTCTATAAGGCTTTGGATGAAAATACGGGCAAAAGCCAGCGGACTGACAAAGTAACAGGGCATACAATCTCCGGGCTATTCAAAATTAAGAATCCTTATCTGTTCGCATCAGGCTTTGTTTTTGGGCTGAGCATACTGACAAAGTTCACATCCTTGCTTTTCTTTTTGTTTTTCCTGGCTGCTTTCCGGATGCATAAGGACAAATGCAGAGGGTATGGCAGGCATTTCCTTCTTGGAGTATTTACTCCCCTGTCAATTTATTTCATATTTGCGCAAATCAAATATGGCTTTTTCCTGTACACGTTTATAAAGGCGCAGGCAATAATAAGCGCAAGCTCTCCCGAGCCATTTAATTTTTATATCATTCATTTCCAGGAGATTTTCGGAGCACCGGTTATTATTGGCCTGGCACTGGCAATCGTATTCCTGGCAATAGAACTATCCAGGTGGATAAAACAAAACTCAAGAAAATACGCATTTAATGACCTTGCGATATTTCTGTTTACTTCTGTTGCTCTTTTTATCTATTTTTCGACAATGGCGCATAAAGAAGGAAGATACCTGGCTCCGATATTTTTTGCAATTTACACATTAGCCGCGTATGGGCTATCTTATCCGGCACTCCTTTCTTCCAGTCGCAGGCTCGCAGTTATTTACACAGTATTCGTTGCACTACTAATACTTGCAGCTAATGCTTCTGTGCTGGCCGGGCACTTTGAAAAGCCGCTTGTAAACTCCGCCAAGACAGATACCATTATTGTAGCCGAGTTTCTCAAAGATGAAGTAAAAGACAATACGCCGGTGTATTCCGCGCTTAATTACCCTGTGCTTGCATATTATTCAGGAAAAGAAACAAAGGCAATACTGCCAAGACAGGATAAGCTGGAGTGCACTGACGAATCGTTTGCAGAATACAATATTAAAAAGAGCGGGTATCTGGTTTTTTTCCCAAGCATAAAAACTTATGAGCAGGTTTTTGTTAATTATTACTCCATGCAGGACTGCAAATATTTGCATAAGGTAAAGGATATTGCAGGGGCGGTTATTTATAAATTCAGGTGAAAAATATCTAGCATGGCGCAGATATCCTTCCGCAGTATTGTCTCAAAAATCAGGCGGCTTGCATCAGGGGGGAAAATATTTCTTTTGGCCATCAGCTTGTACGCATTCTGGGCGGCACTTTTTGCAAACTCGCATTTTACCGTAGAGGATGCCGCGATACATTCCGAAATTGCGAACACGCTTATTCGCGAATCTTATCCGCAGACCTATGCGCCTGTTGCGGACGTGCCCATTACATATCCGCCGTTGTTCCATTATATTGCGCTTTTTTTCACGCTTTTCGGCCTGGGAACGCTTGATGCAGTAAAGCTGTTTGGCGCGCTTTGCTTTGCATTCTTCCCTCTTGCAATGTATTTTGCCGGCTCCCTATTCGGAAGAAAAGCAGGCTTATTCTCTGCACTTTTTGCGGTTCTTACATTGAATATATTCATGGTGCTGATTTTCTCGGAATATCCCCAGATTCTTTCATTTGACCTTTTTGCAATGTTTGTTTATTCTTATTTTAGAGAGAAATATGTCCTTTCAGGAATCTTTCTCGGATTAACCGCTTTAGCGCATCCTTTTACTGCTTTTTTTGCTGCAGTTTCTGCGATTGTCCTGTTTATTCTAAAGAGAGACCTTAGCACTGCCAAGACTCTTTTCATCGGCTTTTTGATATCGCTTTTCTGGCTGCCAAAATATGTCCGTATATTCAGCCATTTTTCCGGCGCAACATGGAACAACGCGCGGTGGTATTCCCCAAGCGGATTTATCCCGCTTGAAAGCGTCTGGAATATGGTACTCCGGCTGAATCCGTTTCTTCTTGCGTTTTCGATTGCCGGGATTTTAGCGCTTTTCAGGATGAAAAAAGAAAATGGCGCTAAAGGCAAATTTTTTCTTTTTTTGTTTATTCTTCCGGCTGTTTTTACAATTTACCACTACTCGCCATCGCAATACAAGTTCCTTGATATTTTCACAATACCGCTTGCAGTATTTTCAGGCATTGGCGCGGATTATATTCTCCAAAAATCAAAAAATGCTGGGCGCGAGATTCCCGTACTTTTTGTAATTGCGATACTTGCGGTAGCATCGCTTCCTTTCCCGCTTCTCGCGATTCATGAATACCAGAGCAAATATTCTGCAATATCGCCGGAGGGCATAGAGGTTGCAAAATGGCTTAAAGAGTATGATTCCAATCCAGGCAGGATACTTCTTGCAGTAAACAGCAGCACGCTGGACAAGGCCGGCCTGGTTTTTGAAAGCGAGCTCGTATTCAGCCAGATAGCAAACAAGGTTCCGCTTGACGGGACTATTTCGGACCTGGAGGCTTACACGCCGGAGTATAAAGAGCAGCTTTTAGACAGGGAAGAAATGATAAAATGGAATGTTTCCCTTATCAGGGCTTACGGCGTGAAGTATGTTATTTCAGGCACAGGAAAATGCCCCTTTGAAAAAATTTACCGGAAAGGCGGCTTTGAAATCTGCCGGGTTCAGTATCAATAGTATCCCTTACAATCGGATATATTTTCGCGGTTCAGGTAGTTCGGGCAAATCGTTCGCAGCAAATCATCACGGCTCATAAAATGGTCTACTTTTTGGTCGTTTATAATAAGGGTCGGATAGATTGTTACATTGTACTTGTTTTTCAGAAGCCCGGTCATAGGCTCCTGTACAAAATCGCTGTCTATAGGAAATACCAGAAGCTTGTCCTCGAACAGCGACTTAAGGTTCGAAAGAATAGCTCCCTGGGATTTATAGCAGATATCGCAGTCGTTGCTGAAAAAATAAATCACTGTAGCCGAATCGCTGTTGCATGTTTTTTTGATGTCTTCTGACAGGAAGAGGTATTTCAGGTTGGCGAGAAGATATTGCCTTTTAAAAGAAGTATACTCGGAGCTGTTAATACCCTTGCTTTTTTCGTAATCAAGCATATTATTGACAATAGGACCCAGCGTGCGTATGTTGTTCTCAAGAATCTGGTAAAGAACAGGGCACTTTTCCTGTCCCTTTGTGTTTTCAAGGTAAAGATACTGCATCTGGAGGCTGCTAAATTCAAGCTCCTGCTGCTTCATGATATCCTCGACATAGCTCCGCTTGTAATCATCAAGAACCGTTCCCAGAAGAAAGCCGAAGGCAAAGATAATGAGGGATATTATAAAGGCGACTGCATACTTGTCTTTTTTTAACTTTTTTCTTTCCGGAGTTGGAGTTTCCATAATCTACCACCGCCTGATTCTTCTTAAGACCAGGAGCTCAAACATCGAGCCCACCCATATGAACGATATGAGGATATAGTACACGATAAAATATAAAAGCAGGGGAACTGCAGAGTAGAATGAAAGCTTCTCGTTTGCATTTTTATGTCCCCTGACCATCCAGAATATGCCTACGGAAAAAACAGCGGCAATTATGAAAATCTTCGCAAAATCGTAGGTGATAAGGCTTGTCTGGAGCTCCAATAGCGTAAATTTCGGAAGGATAATCCTGAAATTTATTAGATAGAGGTTTGAAATATAATCAATTATCGGCGAAACGACGTATTTGAAAAATAGCACGACGGTTACAAACGGCAATATAAGGCCCATGACAAGCGTCGGAATCTGGAACATGCCGAAATCCCCGTATTTCCTGTTGAAAAACATGTCGCGGTATTTGAGTATCGTAATTGCAGAGCCTTTGAACCATCTGCATCTCTGGTTGTAGAGCTCTTTCAGGTTTTTTGGCGCGATAGTAAATACCTCCCCTGTCGTGCTCTGCAAAATCCTGTACTGGTTCTTCTGTATCCTGTAGCCTATTTCCTGGTCCTCGACAATGGAAGATTCGTCAAAGCCGCCGATTTCAATAATTGTGCTTTTTCTGTAAATGCTAAACGGGCCCGGAGTCACGTGAATGCTGTCCATGCTTGAGAAAATAGTCTTCAGGAATGCGTAAAGAATGTATTCGAGGGCCTGAAGCCTCTGGAGGATAGTTTTTGGCTCATACACCTTCATTACCGGCGCCACTGCAGCAACTTTTTTATCATGAAAATAGCCGACCATTTCTTTCAATGTATCCGGGCGCACCATCGAATCCGCATCAAGGCATGCAACAAATTCCCCCTCGGCGTGAGATATTCCGTTATTGAGAGCCGCTGCTTTCCCGGAATTTTCCTGGTTCAGGAGCATAAGCCTGAACGGGCTTTGTCTGCGCAAAAATTGCTCTACAATATTTCTTGTATTGTCCGCTGAGCCGTCGTTGACAACAATAATCTGGAGCCTGTCTTTCGGGTAATCCAGTTTCATTAAAGACTCGATAGTTTTTCCTATGGAACCCTCTTCGTTATATGCAGGAACCACGACGCTTACAGAAGGAAGAATTTTGAGTTTCCTGAAATCCTGCGGTTTCTCAAGGAAAGTAAGCATAAGAAAGACGGAAACATACAGCGAAAAAAAGTAAACTGCCCAAAAAACAATATCGGAAAAATACATAAACATCCCATATTTACAAAAGTTTTAGTTTTCCGACAATTTTATCTATCTTTTCGTCTTCTGCAGGCCCTATGCCGACACATGTCGATGTTCCCGGCATAAGCTGCGTTCTTCCGGCATCCTGTATCAATACTGCGGGAATTTTTTCTCTTTTTGCGCTCATGAATGTTTCAATTAATTCTTTTTCGCTTCCGACTTTTAGCACAACCTTTTTTTGGCCTTCCTCGTTCCACTCTTCGATGTCCTCAGGGTTGGCTTTCTTGTACGCTTCAAGAGATGCATGCGCAGCCTGGGCGGCAAGCTTGCCTTTTGACATTTTCAGGTCCGTGCGAACTACAATTGCCTGCTTCATAAGAGAAATTTTGTAGAAGAGGTATTAAAAAGCTTTAAATATACTTGCGAACAATGATATAATTGTGGGTAAGTCCAAGTCCAACAGGTGTACCGGATGGTGCACTGTGTGATTGGCTTGGGTCCACATTATTTTTCCCATAGAAGCATTTGTTCTTTATTTGTTATTTTGCTCTCGATAATATTATAGTAACTGCTATCTCCAGCATTGAATTTTCTGTTAATGCTCCAGACAACAAAATCTACAACTTGTAATTCATTGCTTGCATGCGAGGGCAGGTGGTATACTTCGACATCTACAGCGCTTTTACTATATTTCAGTTTATTTATGACATATTCATCAAAGTTTTCTCTAACGAGCGCATTTGTATATTTCTTATCTATTGTAATTATGAATTTGTGTCCGTCAGCATCAAGGCGGCTAAGCAGAACGCCGCATAAGTAATTATAAAGCCTATTTTGCACTTCAAACAGGCGGCTATGTATCTTATCCTTTTTCACGACAATTGCAAAAATGCCGCAATTAGACACTCTTACTTTCCCCAGTACATATTCTCTTATCCATTTGTTAGAGTTATTCGCCTTTATCTCAGGAAACTCTTTAATGCCTTTCTTAAGTTTCCGCTCTCTTAGTTTTTTGATGACTCTTGCTAACTCTTTTGGTTCGTCTACCACAATAGCAACTACAGTGAAATATTTTGAGCCAAACTTTCCGAGGCCGCCGCTTTCATCAATGTAAATATATTTGGCAGTCATCAGAAAACCTTTTTACGAATTATAAAAGAAGGTATAAAAAGGCTCTCGCGGTATTAAAAATATGGCAAAAGCAGTTGATTTATTCTTAAACGATTTTTCTAAGCATAAAGATAAAGCCGTTAGTGCAGATACTCTTGGATGCTTTTGCTGGAACGTCCGCAACCCTTCGATTAAAACTGCAATTAGGCAGGTTCTCTGGCTCAAAGAGCAGCCGTTTGATATTTTAGCGCTTACGGAAACAAAGGACAGCGAAGGATGTAACTACGTTGAAAATTACTTTAAAGCGCGCGGATTTCATGTATTGTTTCCAAAGCCGCCTGAGGACGAATATGGCGCAATGGTTATTTCGCGCTTTCCGTTTGAAAAGGGGTTTCTCTTTGATTTTGGCTCATCACGCGTAAATTCCGTGCGCTCGCAGGACTTTGAGTTTGTTAATGCCTATATTCCAAACAATAGGGAAAGCGGGAAAAAAGAATTCCTGAATAAACTTGCGAATTCGCTAAAAAGTGCGCCCAAACAGTTCGTTTTCTGCGGCGACTTGAACATTATCGAGCCGGACCACGTTCCGCATTATTCAAAATTTGAGGCATGGGAATATGATTTTTACAGAACTGTGCTTGACATGCAATTGCATGACGCGTTCAGGATTATTAATCCGAAAGCAAACGAGTACAGCTGGATTGGAAGAACAGGCGACGGTTACAGGTATGACCATTGCTTTGTGTCCGAAGATTTAGTCTCAAAAATTCATGAGTGCTATTACGTTCATGAGCCGCGTCTCAAAAGATTAAGCGACCATTCAGGGCTTGTTTTGAGCATTAAATTTTAATGCAGCCATTAAATCATTATTTTAGCCAAGATTCCGTCGGTCTTTCTGAAAAGGCTGTCCAAGTCAGAATTATTTTCTATTTTATAGTCCGCGAATTTCATGCACTCAGACAGCCTTTGCACATTATTCTTCGTATCCTCCTCTTTTTCATTTGCAAGAAATTCTTCAAATGTTTTTCCTTCATCAATGTGATGTCTTGACTTGAGGCGCTCGAATCTTGTTTTTACATCCGCGTTGACCGAAATAAGAATGAACTTCGTGTTCTTTCGCAGGTATTCTATCTGCCCTATTTCCCTCATGCCTGTTATGATGCAATTATTTTCGGCTTTTTGGAGAAGCGACTTAACAAGGTAATCCTTGCCGAATTCTGCTGCCAATTCCCTTGATAGCAGAATCAAGTCCTTTCTTGTTTCCGGAATATTTCTTTGCCTGGCAATTTCCCTGAGCACAGAGCTTGTCTGGAATATAGGCATCCCCAGCTTTTTTGAAATATAATCTGCAACAGTGTCTTTCCCGGAAGCTATTGGACCGATAATACCAATTATTGTTTTCATACCAAAAGATAAGTGTTTTTGTTTTATTATCTTTATCGCGACGATTTATACGTAATTTAAAAATCTGCTTGCTAAAATCTTTATGTGATAAAATGTCCGCCGACCCAGGCTATGCTTTAAAGCACAACAACATGATAAGAAGCAGAATCCTTGAAATGAAAAAATATTGCGCAATAAAGGAACATCCAGCGGATAGCATGGGAGACATACTTCGCGAAACAGGAGAAACACTTGTTTATGCAATAAGTCTGATGTGCAAAAAAGAATACACGCGTGGATGGGAGCATTCAAGAAACCGGTGGGCCATGCTAAATAGCGACAGAACCGAAGAGCAAATATATAACTCCGAGATGGCTGCACAGATGTTCTACGATGCATGTTGCGATACACTAGGCCACTTCAGCAGCCGTCAGGAAATTACCGAAGCATTAAGAGGAGGAAGAATTCATGCATGGGCTGTTATGACTGCTTTGGAAAATGGCGCGGATTGTTTTAGTCCCGAGGATTTATCTTCTATAGAAGAAGGTTACACTCCGGGTGACTTAGGTTCAAAAGCATTCAAGGAGTTGCTAGATATATTGCAGCTTGCATAGAATTTTTCTATTATATTTCCCCGTGAACCTCTTTTCTTAGTCTTTCGAAAAACTCGCGCATGTATTCAATCCGCTCTTTTGCGATTTCTTTTGCCCTTTTTGTGTAAAGCTTGTCAGGTATGTGAATTATTTTTGTTGCAAAGTCAAGGTTTGGGGAGTGCTTTGACGGGTCTTTTATCCTGCCGTTGTGCATCCCTCCGACAAGATTTTTCTTTATGTATTCCTCAACAGGTATGTCAGAGTATGTTTTTTCGCCGTGTTCTCCTGCAACCATGAATAATCTTGCGATTCCCACTGCTCCCAGTGTATCTAATTTGTCGGCATCAAACAAAATCTTTGCCTCAATTGTTTTCGGCTCGTTGCCTGTCCTGAACCTGTGAGCGATAATGCAGTGCCTGATTTTTTCTATCTTTTCTGCCTGGAAGTCGAGCTCCGCAAGAATTCGCCCGGCAGATTCCGAGCCAAGAACTGCGTGGTCAGTGTTCCCGGAAGGGTCCTTATTTTCTTTGACTCGCGCAATATCGTGGAGAAGCACCGCGGCTTCAAGGACATCCAAATCAACATCTTTTTCATCTTTTGCAATGCAAATACACAAATCATGTACTCTCATGACATGGTCCATGCTGTGCGCAGAAGAAGATAACTCTTTTTCCATGAGCTCTTTGAGTTTTTTATGAATCTCTTTCATAAAAATCATGAAAATCTTGTTGCATATGGCTCTGATTTTCAAGCTTTTTCAGCATAGCTGAAAAACTCATCAGAACATTTATTCCTTAATTAATCCCCAGCCAATCAGTCTCCACTTGCTTTCTATCTGGCGGGAGAGTGCGACTTTGTCTCCTATCGAGGCACATACAGGGATTTTAAGCGCGAATTCAGATATCTTGCCGGGCTTTGTGCATGTGCCTATAGTTCTTGAAGTATTTACGTTCATCAGGAGCGCATCGTTCTGTCGCACGTCACCCTTTACCTGCTTTGCGTCAACAGTCCTCTCAAGCGTATGCATTTCCAATTTAAGCGTATTAAATACCTGAGGAAGCTTTCCTTCAAGCCCAAGGACATTTCCTACAAGGTTGTCTGATTTTGCCAAAGCAGGGTCAAGAAGAGTCCCTACGCTAAGAAGCCCGCCGGGCTTTCCGACATTTACAGACACCCCGCCCTGATTCATGCTTGCAACAGTTGATTTAAGGGGAATCCATTTGCTGTCTTTCTTGGCACCGGGCCGTATCTCTATTTTATCGCCGGCTTTAAGCTCGCCCCGCACAATGCTCCCGCCGACAACAGCACCCACAAGCGCATTGATATCGGTCCCGGGCTTATTGACATCAAAGCTTCTTGCAATATACATAAGCGGGTCTGCTTTCGGGTCATGAGGCTTTGGCTTTATAACCTCTGCGATAGCTGCAAGCAGCACATCGATGTTTGCTTTGTGCTGCGCAGAAACAGGAATTATCGGCGCATTCTCTGCAACAGAGCCCTTTACAAATGCCTTTATCTGGTTGTAATTCTTTCGCATCTGCGCCTCGTCCACAAGGTCGATTTTATTCTGGACAATGACTATGTTTTTTATCCCGGCAATGTTTAGGACCATGAGATGCTCAGCAGTCTGGGGCTGCGGCACTTCCTCGTTTGCGGCAATTACAAGAAGCGCACCATCCATCAAAGACGCTCCTGTAAGCACAGTTGCCATCAATGTTTCGTGTCCCGGGCAGTCGATTACAGAGAGGCTTCTTACATATTCGGTATCTAGTTCGTGTTCCATGCATTTTGGCATTGTGGTGTACGCCCTGGCACCCTCGCATTTTGGGCACTTTCTTATTTCCATGTCTGCGTAGCCGAGGCGGATTGAAATCCCGCGCTTCAATTCTTCTGAATGCTCGTCGGTGAATTTTCCTGTAAGTGCCTGTGTCAGCGTGGTTTTGCCGTGGTCTACATGTCCGACAATGCCGATGTTCATTTCAGGAAGATGCTTTTTGGGCGGTGCATCGTCGCGCTTTCGCTCCTCTTCCGTAGATTCTGATTTTTTAGTAACCATAACTTCACTGGATAAATTGAGGATGAAGATTTATTAACTAATTAACGTTTTGCCGCTTCTAAAACCTTCGATAATGTTTTAAAAGATATAAGCAGGCTGCGCCAATCATATATTATGGTCAGGCTAAGCGAGGTCCGTAGGTTTCTTGACAATTATCTTAAAACCGACGATGTAAGCGAGGAGTCATGGAACGGCCTGCAGATAGAAGGCAAGCCGGAAGTGAAAAAAATCGCTTTTGCTGTTGATGCTTCAATAGACACTTTTAAGAAAGCGATAAAGGAAAAAGCAGACCTGGTTGTGGTGCATCACGGACAGTTCTGGAAATCCGAAAACCCTTCGATTGCAGGCTGGATAAAGGAGCGAATCGATATTCTGTACAAAAACGGCGTTTCTCTGTATGTCGCGCATCTTCCTCTTGACAGGCACAGGGAAGTCGGGCATAATGCGCTATTGCTGAAACTAATGGGCGCAAAAATAAGCGAAGAATTCCTTGAGGAGCACGAAAAAAATATCGGCTGGATTGGCGAGCGGCAAAAGCCTGTTGCGCTGCAGAAAATAGTGAGCACGCTGAATTCCGAATTAAGCACAAAATGCAAGGTGCTTTCGTTCGGCAAAAAGAACATAAGAAAGATTGCAGTGTGCAGCGGCGGAGGAAATGACGAGGACTTTTTTGAAGTGCTGCACGAGAACGTGGACCTGTATGTAAGCGGGGATTCCATAGATGTGTATTCGACTGCAAAAGACGCGAAAATGAACGTGATATTCGCGGGCCATTATGCCAGCGAAACCATCGGCATGAAAGCCCTTGCAAAAGTCCTGGCAAAAAAATTCGGGGTCAAGACCGTTTTCGTGGACGTGCCGACGGGGTTATAATTATTGGTTTATATTTTCAGTTGAATTTTCTTTTATATCATTTCAAGAATAAGTTCTATCTTGTTCTTTCTCCTGTCCAATTCAAGTAAAGCCAAACATCCAATAAACGATAAAATTCCTACAAAAATGAACGTGAATTTAAACCCTGCAAATTCCGACAATGCAGCCCCTATTGCGGCAGTTGCTGCAGTTCCCAATCCGGCTAATGTAGAGTATAAGCTCCATTCAAAGCTTTCTTTTCTTTTATCAAGATGGGTGCTCCATAACCCCAGCCATGTCGGGTAAGCCAATCCGCTCCCTATTCCATAAATAACCTGTGCAAAGAAAATTACATAAATGTCTTTTGCAAAAATGTAAATAAACGGAACAACGGACACTAAAAAACTTCCAATTAAAAGCCACTTCAACCTTGTTTGATAGTTATGGGAATCAACGTATTTTGAAAAAGGGAGTTGTATGATGCATTTAACTAATAAATAGATGGTGCTTGCCAAACCCGCCATAAGAATTGTTCCGCCAACCAAATCATCTTTGAAAAAGATTGCCAGAATCGGCTCGATTAATCCAAAACTGGTGAAAAACAGAATGTCTGAAATCATCAAAAATTTTATCACTCTGTTCATACTTAGAATATTATTACATTCGTTTATAAGCATTCGCTGGCGCATATTTTGGTTAATAGTTCATACGCCTATCCTGAAGAACATAGTCATTGCGCCTCTACTGTCCCCTTGAATATCGGCTGTATTTTGGCAGGCCGCCATTTCATTTTGTAATCAGCAAGCGACGGGCTCATGCAGTCGTCGCCGTCATTTACATAGTTTATCTTTTGCGGCAGATAATTGTAGAAGTTCCAGTCTATGAATTCGCTTAAGCCCTTCATGCCATCGACGGTTTTGCGTATGATGCATGTGCCTGTTTGCCTGTTCTCAAGAAGAATTCCTCCAAGCGAAAAGGCAACCAATTCGCCTTTGACACGAACGGCGATTCCGAACATGTCATCGAACATCCACAGCTCTTTAAGCATTTCTTTCGTATGCTCTTTATACAATATGGTGTCGTCCTTTTCGAGTTTTCGGCGCATCCAGTCTTTAGTAAGCTTGAAACATTCTTTATACATTGAGGGATCATATTTTTCAACCTGCGGACTGTAATCTCTTTCAAAATGCTTTACATAGTATCTTATTTTTTTGTAGTCCGGACCGGTAAGGCTTTTAGAACATGATACATCATAAATATAATCCTTCCCGTCGGCTGCAAATGTTGCATCGCAATTAATTTTTGAGTGGATAGCGTCCATATCCGTATTGCTGATATTATGTACATTCACAGAATTTAATTTGTTCAGCTTGCATAGCAGGTTAACGCAGTTTTCAAACGCCTTGTAATTGAACGGCATCGGCAGGAATGCCATGCTCCAGTTCTTTTCGTATTCGTTTACCTTTGAATAAGTGCTTTTCTGGAAAACACAGAGAGAATTATCAATAACTTTCCACAATACATTTTTCCTGTTGGAGTATAGAATCGGAAAATAACTGGCCCACACAGGGTTTGACTTTTCAGAGTATTGCCGAAAAACAGCGTTATGTTCAAACTTAAGCGTTTTCAGGTTATGGATATATGTTTCACCTAGGCATTAAATGCCCGTCAACCATATACATTAAGCGCAGCAAACTTATAAAGACAGGTTTATAAATATGACATATCAGATATGGATATGTCAGGTGAAAGTTAATGGAACGATTAGATGCAAAAAGATTCGGATTGGCGGGAGGCATACTCTACGGAGTGACGATATTCGGAACAACGCTGCTCGCGTTGGCAACAGGCTTGGGAAAAGAGATGCTGACCCTCTGGAGCACGTGGCACCCGGGTTATACAGTAACCTATACAGGCAGCGTAATTGGCTTGGTTTGGGGATTTGCCTGCGGATTCATAGGAGCATACGTATTTGCATGGCTGTATAATAAACTTGAGAGATAAGGATATATTTTCGCCCAATGCATAAATTGTATGGCGAAAAATCCTCTTGCTTCATCTTATTAGCCATTGAGCATGAAGCTCAAGGCTTTTCAATCCAAGGGATATGGAGAATGATTGAAAATGGTAAAAGACTTAGTTTGCGGAATGGATGTAGACGAGAAGACGGCAAAAAACAAAACAAGCTATAAAGGCAAGATATATTACTTTTGCAGCCCGGCATGCAAGAAGTCGTTCGAAAGCAATCCCGAAAAATACGCAGGCAAGAAATAGAAGGCGAAGGTCATGCAAAAACCGCAGACAAAAATATTGGAACAAGCTCTTGGGTAAAGCTTTTGTACTGGCTGTGCCGGATAATACTGGCAGGATTGGCGGTTTACACAGCTGTTGGTTTGCTGCAATGATGGAGGGCGATGATTATGAAAGAAAAATGTTGCGATGTACTTGGGAAAGAATTGAAAAGCGGAAAGAAGTTTGTGATAAACAGGACTGCTTCGGGCGAAGAATGGATTCCTGCTTTCGTGCAAAAAGTTGATGCAGAAAAATGCACCGGCTGCGGTTCGTGCATAAGAGTCTGCCTTGGTAATTGCTATGAACTGAAAGAAGTGCTGGTTAATGGAAAGAAAAAGAAAGTCTCAGTCGTTGTTCGCCCTGAAAACTGTTTTGGCGACTGCCACTGCCACAAGGTTTGCCCGGTAACCGGTGGCGCAATGATTTGCAAGCCAAAGGAAATATTATATTGATGTGAGTTATTATGGTAAAAGACCCTGTTTGCGGAATGGAAGTGGATATAAAGAAATCCAAGACGCTTGTGAAAGGCGGAAAGACGTATTATTTCTGCAGCAATAACTGCAAAGATAAGTTTCTTGGAAAGAATAGCGATGAAAAAAAGCCCGTCGCTAAACCTGAAGGAAAAATCGAAAAAACAACTTTAGGCATCACAGGCATGCACTGCGCGTCCTGCGCCATGAACATAGAAAAGAGCCTGAAAAAAGCCGAAGGGGTCAGAAATGCAGCAGTAAACTTTGCAACTTCAAGAGCCACCGTCGAATATGACTCCCAAAGAACTAATCCATCAAAGCTTATTGACGTTGTTAAGAAGGCAGGGTACGAAGCGTTTGAGCTCGAGCAGCCAACATCTGCCGAAACCGAAGGTGAAAAAACGCTGAAGCTCAAAGTGATCGGCATGGATAATCCGCATTGTGTCGGCACAGTTGGCGATGCACTGAACACGCTTTCCGGGATAATCTCCAAAGAGCTTCTTGTAACAGAAAAGGCAACAATAAAATACGACCCGAAAAAAGTCTCTGAGGAAGACATTAAGAAAGTAATAAAAGACGCCGGTTATGAACCAATTGAAGAGGCAGGAATAGACCGGGAAAAGGAGGCACGTGAGCGAGAAATTACGTCCCTGAAAAAGAAAGTTGCATGGGGTGCAATACTATCCGTGCCGATATTCATACTCTCGTTTCCAGAATGGTTCGGGCTTAAGATTGCGATGTCGCCTGCATTGATGCTCGTGCTATTTTTGCTTGCAACTCCCGTGCAGTTTGTGATTGGAAAGCAGTTTTACAAAAGCGCGTACATAGCCCTGAAAAACAAGACGGCAAACATGGATACTTTAATTGCAATCGGAACAACGTCAGCATATCTCTACAGCGTTGTTGCATCCCTTAGGCCGGAGGTATTCGGCACTAGCATGTACTATGACACAGCCGCCATAATAATTACGCTTATCCTGCTTGGAAAGTATCTTGAAGCAATTGCAAAAGGCAAGACTTCCGAAGCCATCAAAAAGCTCATGGGATTAAGGCCGAAAACTGCAAGAATAATCAGGGACGGAAAAGAAATCGAGATACCTATTGACGATGTAAAAGCAGGGGACATACTGATAATCCGCCCGGGGGAGAAAATACCGGTTGATGGCGTTGTAATCGATGGCCATTCTTACGTTGATGAATCTATGATAACCGGCGAGCCCATACCGGTTTCAAAGAAGAAAGGCGATACTGTAATTGGTGCGACGATAAATAAGAACGGCGTCGTAACTTTCAAGGCAATGAAAGTCGGGAAGGATACGGTATTATCCCAGATAATAAAGCTTGTCGAGGACGCGCAGGCATCCAAAGCACCGATACAGAAGCTTGCAGATGCTGTTTCTTCGTATTTCGTGCCGGCAGTAATCGCCATTGCAGTATTTTCGTTTGGCTATTGGTTCTTTATTGCAGGTCAGCCCTTTATTTTCGCACTGAGCATATTCATAGCGGTGCTTATAATCGCATGCCCATGCGCTCTTGGGCTTGCAACGCCAACTGCGATAATGGTAGGGACGGGAAAGGGCGCAGAAAACGGAATTCTGATAAAAAGCGGAGAGGCTCTTGAAACAGCATACAAACTTCAGACAATAGTATTTGACAAAACAGGCACTCTTACAAAAGGCGCGCCCGAAGTAACTGACGTTGTCGCAATGGGCAAAAACAGCGAAGATGATGTCTTAAAGGTTGCTGCAGCAGCAGAAGTCGGCTCAGAGCACCCGCTTGGCGAGGCAGTAGTCCGCGAAGCAAGAAAAAGAGAAATCCATCTTCCGAAGGTTTCTTCGTTTGAGGCAATAAGCGGGAAAGGGATAAAGGCAAAACTTGAAAGAAAAACAATTGCCATCGGAAACAGGAAACTGATGCTGGATTACCTGGTAAAGATGAGCCTACAAACCGAAGATAAAATAAAATCGCTTGAGCATGAAGGCAAGACTGTTGTTCTTGTCTCGCAGGACACGACGCTCATCGGCCTGATTGCCATTGCCGATACCCTGAAAGAGCAGTCAAAGGGCGCTGTTGGGAGGCTGAAGAAAATGGGGCTTGAAGTTGTGATGCTCACAGGAGATAATGAGCGGACTGCAAAAGCAATAGCTTCGCAGCTTGGAATTGACAGGGTTCTTGCAGAAGTCCTGCCGGGTGAAAAAGCAGAGAACATAAAGAAATTACAGGAAGAAGGCAGGATTGTGGCAATGGTGGGTGACGGGATTAATGATAGTCCTGCGCTTGCGCAGGCAGATATTGGTATTGCGCTTGGCTCGGGCACTGATGTTGCAATGGAAACCGGCGATATTGTCCTGATAAAAGACAATTTGCAGGACGTGGTGACTGCGATTGATTTAAGCAAATACACAATAAATAAGATAAAGCAGAACCTCTTTTGGGCGTTCTTCTACAATGTTGTAGGAATACCAGTGGCTGCGGGAATACTTTACACAACTTACGGATTCCTGCTTAATCCTGTGATTGCGGCAGCAGCAATGGGCTTTAGCTCGATATCCGTTGTCTCGAATTCTGCGCTGATGAAGAGGTATAAGGCACCGCGGGTATGAGATATGATTATCGGGGTGTAAATTGCGCACTCCGATATCTGATGATTAAAGAAAAGAGAGTTTCAATAGAAATAAAACGCGAGACCATGGAGATTATCTATGAAATCATTTGCAGGTTTTGGCATCAAACAAATTGGGATTTTAATTGCAGCAATCTCAGTAGCCCTTTTTCTCATTCTGGCTTCATTCTCTATTGAAATTGCAAAGGCAAAGGCTGCGGCATGCGTGCATCCCAGCGGCGAGGCATGTCCCATAACCGCGCATATTCCGGTTGCATCATATGTCGGGCTCATCCTGCTTTTAAGTATGGGTGGGCTTGGACTAAATCTTGCCGTAAAATCAGAAGCCACAGAGAAAATGCGAAAAGAAATTGCTAAAAAAGCAGGAGAAACAATAACTGGATTGCAGGGGGATGAGAAAAAAGCGTATGAAGCCATCGTTGCCTCGGACGGCGTTATTTTCCAAAGCGAGCTTGTAGATAAAATGGGCTATTCAAAAGTGAAGGTGGGCAGGATTCTGGATAAATTGGAAGGGCAGGACCTCATTGAAAGAAGAAGGCGCGGATTAACGAATATGGTTCTGATAAAGTACCGTTGAGTTCTCAAGAGACTGATTTTGTCAAACTTTGGGAGAGATACTATTATCCCGAGTTCATAAAATCCGACCTCCAATCCCTGCTTGAAAAATCCGGCATCAAGATAACTGATGAACTTTCGGTATTGCTTGGCGCCGGAAGGATATTGAAAGGGATAAAGACGAAAGATTGATGATAGTTAAACTCAATTCGAAACCCCGCCTACTTTTTCACATTTATTTGAGCGGGGGCGCAGTCGTAAGATGAGCATATGAATGTTTATATGATGAATAGCCCAATATTAGAGTAAGATTATGGCTATGGGGGTTCATATGGATTTGTTCTCAACAATCATTTTGTCGGTAGTTTTGCTGGTTGCTTCCATTGGCCACTTACGCAAAAAGGCGCGGGAATCTCTATATTCTGTTGCCGAGCAAGTCGACACCTACACAGGCCCATTGGCAAAAGGAAAAAAGAATGAAACAGTATTATACGTTTGCTCGGGAGATGACGTCTCTTTGCTCGATAGAACAAAATCCGAAAACGTTCTATTTTATGATATTGAACACAAAACAAAGCTGAAATCTGATAGAGTCGAACAAATTACCGGAACAGTGAACCATTTATCATTAAAGGACAAGGCCGTCGATAAAGTTTATCTTCATCCGATGGAAGGCCCAATACAGGAAGCGCAGATGTCAGTGAATGAAGAATATCTTGAATTATGCAAGGAAATTGACCGCGTTTTGAAGGAGAAAGGGGAGGTGATATTGGATTTTGAGTGGGGAAGAAGAAACGTATACCTTGGTAGCAAGGACATGTTGCATGAGCCATTAAATTAGTATCACCAATATGCAAAGGAGATAACCGACTTTTTCAAATCCAAGGGCTACAAATCATCGAAAAAAGTGCTGGGAAATTACATTATGCTGAAAAAAATCGGAGTAGTTCTAAGAAACGATTCTTCCATCCCGATATGCGATTTTTACAACCTTATTGCCTAAGTGGCGTTCTCTCATTGTCTGCGCTCCATTCATGTACTTTCTCGTATCGTATGTACACCATCCGAGTTTAGGCGCTTTTGATACAGGTATGTAAAAATCAACTTTTTTTGCATCCCCAAAAGTGAGATATACGTCACCATTAGTTTGAGCTATCTGTTTATTGGTCTCAAGCTTGCGCCCATTGCGGTCTACAATGTAGTTTTTCTTGCCCTCGCCTTGAACGTAGGATAAGAGAATTTCGTCGTATATAAGCTCATTTTCTCCAAAGGCATTATTAGCAATAAGCTCTTTTGGCGCGCTTTTCCACACCCAATCATAAGGAGGAACGAAAACCAATGCGTCTTGAGGCTCTTTCATCTTATTTTCTGCCTTCTTGAATCTTTGAGTGCGGCCGTCCGGCAGGTACTTGTATACCGAGCCTTTCGCCGTTTCTACAAAGTCAATTTCCAAGGAAGCATCTAAGCTTGACATAGCCATATATTGGCTTTCCTTGCTTATAAAGCTTTCTATGTTTTACTACCATTCAGTAACTTATATGGTGTATACGACGGAAGCCCAACTGCACGATTCCATTATATATTTTTGCCTTAAAAACGCACAATCGCCATCCCTTGCCACCGATAGATATATATACTACTTAATAGTAATATAAAGTATGAAAGCACAAGAGTCAGATTATCTTGGTATACTGCCTCACGATAAAGAGGATCGAAGTAGCTTTGAATTAGTCTACAAAATCATAGACCGAGAGTCACAATACAAAGAACATAAAACTAAAATGGAGCAGATACTTTCCAGCGTTGAAGAGTTTGAAGAATTATATGCTTCTGAGCCCAAGGTCACATTAAATGAACTATACCAAGTTTCAAAACCTGTTTTTGACGAGATGGATATGGATATTAGTAAAATCAAATTCAAAGAAGGCCCTTGTGGGTTTCTTTGTTCTGGTTCAGCTTACTCAAATGAGGTAACGATATCCAAATTGGGCCTTACTAACCTAACCGAATCGTTGCATAACGTTGCCCATGAAGTTGGTCATATTGTAACTAAGGATGGCGATGGCATATTTAAAAGGAAGGTAACTAAAGAAGCATCAGCGATAAGATTTTCGGACGAATTTATTGACGCGTTTAACAAATACTATGGTACCGCAATCAGACCGATGAGATTTGAGGAGTATGGCGATAATGTAACTTCTTGGCGCCGTATCATGCCTTACGTGGAAGCGTCAAAAAAATCTTTGTTGATGCCTGTGGAAATCAAAAAAGATTATAGAGTTTCATCAATGTAAAGAGTTCTCTACTTTCATGCGCCCTGTATCTAGGAAAATTAAGCAGTACAGGGGTATTTTTATTTTCCAGAAAGAAAGCTTAAATTACCCCTCGACCATACTAGTGCTATGGACATTCGAGAACGCTTTTTAAAGATATACGCAAACATTCCCTTAAACCTGAGAAAAGAAATAATCCTTGTGCTTGATAACGAGCCGATAACTTGGAATGTCGCATACGTGGAAGTTTTCAATAAAACCGATAAAAGTAAAAAGATACTTAAGAAATTAGAAGAGTTGAATTTGATATGACAAACGAACTTTCAGAAGACATAAAGAAGCTTGTGATTTTCCGGCTTGAAACTCTGCCATCGAACAGAAAGATTTCAATAGGTTCGCAAGGAGAGTTTACAAAAGACGAGCTGATAGACCATGTTAAAAAAGAGGATTCTGTGGGCAAAAAGATAGTTGAGGTAGAATTGGAGTTCTTAAGGGCGATAAAAGAAGGCGTAATAGTATGAGTAAGACCTATCTCGTTACAAGGCCGGAACACGACACCACTACGCATTATTTATCCTATTGGAACAAAGAAATGATAAACGCGGCTCAAAAGAAGGGAATGAAAGTTTTGGATCTTAATCGGGAAGATGCAAACAGGCAAAAGTTCGAAAGCATGATAACTAAAATGTCTCCAAATCTCGTAGTGCTAAACGGCCATGGAGACGACAACACAGTTACAGGGCATAACAATCAGCCGTTAGTGAAGGCAGGAGAAAATGAAAATCTGTTAAAGTCAAAAATAGTCTATGCTTTATCGTGCAGGTCTGCAAAGAATCTCGGACCAAAAAGCATAGAAGCAGGAGCAATAAGCTACACCGGATTTGATGATGACTTTATTTTCTCTTACGAACCAGAAAATATCTCAAGGCCATTAAAAGACGAAACTGCAAAACTGTTTCTTGAGCCATCCAATCTGTTTGTTGATTCTTTGATTAAATGCAACACAGTAGATGAATCGCGAAAAAGAACAGAAAATCTTCTTAGAAAAAATCTTACAAAGTCGTTAGGAAGCACTACCGTAGATGCAAGTCTAGCACGGTTTTTGTGGTGGGATTTGAAGCATTTTGTTTCTCATGGAAATATGGATGCTACGCTCTAAGGTTTCTTGCGCCCCCGCATCGTAACTTGGCGGGTTTTCGAACTCTTATGGACTCTCCGCGGATTTACCGTAAATCTGCTGAGTTAAGACTATTTCTTGGTACTTTCGTTGGCATCGATGATTAGAAGGATAGTGATACTAGTATCGTTACAATTCTATATCTATTGTATCACTCAATGAATTGGGTGGGTATTGAAGCAAAGACTGGAACGAAAGAACTCGCCATTGTAGGAGGTGAAACGTATGATGGCTCCAAAGAAATCAAAAGAAAAAGCAGGCAGTTGCTGCCAGTAAATAACAGGTGAATGCATGGAAAATAAAGGAAATATTTTGTCTTACGCGATTGTTGCAGTGGCTATTGCTGTTGTTGTTTGGGCGGCGTTAAGCACCTTTGGCCTGAACACAGGCAAAACGGCGTCATACAACTCCAATCAGGCTTCCAGTCAGGGAATGGATGCCATGCATAGCTCCGGAATGAATGCGGGTGAATGCGGCGATTTAAACGAAGTAGGAAATGTCCAGCACTTGAGCCACCATCCAAGCCAATACGCTGATTGCTTAAAACAGGTCTCTCCTACAGTATTCAAACAGGCAACAGGCACGGATAAAGAAGCATTCATGCAGCAGAATGGGATATAATTTCAATTTTTGAATTACGGAGAAGATGAAAATCATATCGCTAACGCGATAAGCTTTTCAACCCAATGCACAAAGAGATGGATGAAAATGTTTGAAAACAAAAAAGCAATTCTGGCAACAGTCGTGATAGGCGTTATTGCAGGCTTTCTTGTCTATGGACTAAGTTCTGGCGGGGATAAAGGAGCAACAGGTTCTTTAGGTTCAGTTTCAGGCGATATATCCTTCAGGGATGCAGTGGGGCAAAAAGCGCCTGATTTCAGCTTGGAAAGCATCAACGGCAAGACTGTAAAATTAAGCGATTATAGAGGAAAAAATGTTGTCCTATTCTTTACCGAGGGAAGTATGTGCTATCCTGCCTGCTGGGACCAAATGGCGGAATTTGCAAACGATAATAGGTTCAATAGCGACAGCGTCGTGGTCTTTTCCATAACGCCCGACCCGAAAAGCGAATGGGAAAAGATAATCCAACAGGTGCCAAAGCTTTCAGGTGCAAAAATACTCTTTGATACGACAAAGGTAGTTTCATCTTCATATGATGTACTGAATTTGCCGTCTTCTATGCACAAGGGCTCTTTCCCGGGACACACATACTTTATTGTCGATAAAGAAGGAGTCATACGATACAGCCTGGATGACCCGAGAATGTCCATACAGAACGATAAGCTCGCCGATGAATTGAAGAAGCTTGCATAAACTATGGTGGTCATATGGAACTCCTGATAAGCGCATCTCTTGTATCCGCATTCATTGCGGGAATTGCTGCCCTATTTGCACCGTGCTGCATAACAGTGCTTTTGCCCGCATATCTCGGTTCGGTATTCAAACAGAGAGCCACGGTCTTCCTTATGACATTTGTATTTTTCCTCGGGCTACTTGCAGTATTTTTGCCTCTGGGAATCGGATTTGCAGGCATTGGACAGATGTTCAGCCAATACCATAACACTATTTTTATTGCAGGCGGCTTGTTCCTCTTAACGCTTGGAGCATCCATTCTGCTTGGAAAGCATTTCTCCCTGCCATTTCATCCGCAATCTAATGTGCCAGTTCAAAACGCCGGCTCAGTTTTCACGCTCGGCATCTTTTCGGGATTTGCCACGCTTTGCTGCGCGCCGGTATTGGCAGGCGCTCTTGCATTGGCGGTTCTGCCAGGCTCGATACTGTGGGGAGGAATATACACATTAGCATATGTTTTGGGAATGGTTGCCCCGCTGTTTTTCCTTGCATATTTCATTGACAGGGCAGAAGCCCAAAAGAAACTCGGCATTTTCAAAAAAACCATTTCGTATAACCTTGGCGGAAATACGATAACGCTCAGGGCGGCTGATGTTCTGTCCGGCGTGACATTTTTGGGTATGGGTGTCCTGATACTTTATCTTGCGGGAACAAACCAAATTGCAATGCATTCGTCATATCAGGGAATGGTAAACATATACATGGCCAATCTGACCGACAAAATAGGCCAGTATCTGGGCGGAGTGCCGGGCGCGGTATGGATTGCAGCGTTCGTTATTGCGCTTGGATTGATAATCAGAAAAGCAATTGTCTTATGGAAAAAAAGGAGTGATGAAATATGAATGAAAAAAGCAACAAATCTGCGAAGCCATGGATTTCAACGGTTCTCTTAGTCGTAGCGGCGCCGTTGATTTTATTCAACCTGTTTTCTACAGCAAACCCGGTCTTGGGGTTTACCGCCGATAATAAAGTGAATGTGACAAACGCTACAACTCAGGCAGCTGCCGGAACAATGACCTCGTATGGCATTCCTTTGGATAATTCCGGCTATCAAACTCTGCTCGGCTACGACAGAAGTATAGACCCTGGCAGCTTGCCTGCCGAAAAGCAGGCGATTCTTAAGAAATTGCTTGGGCGGGATGCAGCAGGCAAACCCATAATCCCGCATCCCTGCTGTCCTGCCGCAATCTCGGAGTGCGCTCCGTGCGGCCATGGAGGTGCAATACGCGGGATGATAAAATATCTCCTGCAGCAGGGATGGAACGAACAGGACATTTTGTCAGAAGCAATGGTTTGGGATAGATTATTTTTCCCGGGCAAGGTTAAATGAGGTGAAAAATTATCATGCCACTAATCGTGGCAAGCTTTTTTAAGCAAAGCTTAAAAAGCCAAGAACGAAGTGAATGGATTTTAATCTGATGTGTAATGGAGTTGATTAAAAATGGAAAAAGAAACTGTAATCGTCTGGCTATTGGCAGCCGTTGTGGTAGTATCTGTGCTACAGACATTTCAGATAATTGAATTCTCCAATGCCGTGGCTTCTTTGAAAGCAATATCAGCAAGTGCACCAATATCGGCACCTGCTGCTGCACCAGCCGCAGGAGGCGGGCTTGGAGGGTGTTAAATCCCAAACCGAGGCGGAAGAACATCATCTCGTTTCGCTTTGCTCACTCGAAGCTTTTTAATCCAATACAATGAGGTTGATTAAAAATGAAAAAGGAGAACATATACGCAAAGAGCAGTTGGAAGCAGACGGCAATAATCTTCTCTTTAGTGCTCCTCTTAGCCTCCGGCTTGGTGACGGCGTACTATACAAACACAATCGCAAATCAAATCACCAAAAAGGCAGAAGGCATTAAGGAATTACAAACGCCTGCAAATCTTGAGCTTGTTGAAATCGTGGATGGCTCTTGCACTGAATGCTTCAACATCAGCCAGATTTCAGTAGCGCTGGCAAAGGCGGGCGCGAACATTATCAAATCAAAGAGCCTGGAGTTCTCGTCGGATACAGCCAAGGACTTAGTGAGCAAATACTCCATAAAACGGATTCCGGCAGCGATTATATCCGGCGAGTTAGACAAATCCCAGCTCACTC
>CABMCT010000067.1 GCA_902384675.1 uncultured archaeon
GGCCGATGCTGCCGCCCCTGCCTCCGCCGATGCCGCCCCTGCCTCCGCCTATGCCGCGCGTGCCTCCGCCTATGCCGCCGCTGCCGCCCGTGCCTCCGCCTATGCCGCCCGTGCCGCCGATGCTGCCGCCTATGCCGCCTATGCCGACGCAAATCAGGCTCAGGCGGACTGGATTAGGAACAATATCCCGTTTGAGTCGCTGAATCTGGAGGTGAAGAAATGAGTGATAATAAAATTTTTTCTGCAATATCTGCTGTTATGGCAGATATAAATGCAGTTGAGAAAAAAGGCTGGAACAAAGAACAGAAATTTTCTTTCCGCTCTATTGATGACATCGTAAATGAACTGCATTCTATTTTTGTAGCTCATAAGATTTTTGTCATTCCAGAAGTAGTAAAAGAGGAACGTTCGGAAAGAATCACAAAAACTGGGGCGGTGTTATTTTCCTCCAGACTTACGGTCAAATATACTCTCGTTGCCGAGGATGGTAGTACCGTATCATCTGTTGTTATGGGCGAAGCGATGGATGCAGGAGACAAGGCGACAACCAAGGCCTTATCAATAGCATATAAGTATATGCTGCTGGAAGTTTTCTGTATTCCTACCGAGGACCAAAAAGACCCCGATAGTGAATCTTATGATGACATTGCACCAGAGCAACAGGCGGAGGCGGAAATCGAAAGAAAAAAGAAAGAAGATGCCGAACGTCTTAGGCTTGCGGAAATAGAACTTAAACAAAAGAAGTTCATTAATGAAATGAAAGCTCTTAAGGACTCAAAACTTCCTGACGGGTCTCCGGTATTTTCTACAGCTGAAAGCTGGGCGCCGTTTTCATCGATGGCAAAAACCCATACGATGGAAGAAACAATTTCTGCCACGAAAGCAGAAGTGCAAAGAATAACCGATGAATTTGACAAAGATATACCATTTTAATTATTAATTGGAGGTTAATAATGACAGTAAGAGAATATGACATTGAACGGGTGGAATGGAATAATGGAGTAGTTTCGATTCCGTCTTTTATCTTAAAACTGTGGAAAGACAGCAATTGTTCAGAGATTTCTTTTGATTATAATAATAAGACAAAAAAAATTGTTATCCGTCCCGTAATTGGAAAAAAGGAAAAGAAAATATGACAGACATGAATCACGTATTCCTGATAGGACGTCTTACAAGAGACATTGGAGCCGATGAACGTTCGTTTGCATATGTAGGAAACGGTCAGATGGCCCGTGCAAATGTGAGCATAGCTGTTAACAGAAGTAAAAAAGAGGGCGACCAGTGGACTGATGGAGTGAATTATTTCGATATTACAATCTGGGGAAAAACAGCTGAAAACCTGAAACAGTATCTGCTTAAAGGAAAGCAGATTGCGGTTGACGGGTATTTAAAGCAGGACCGCTGGCAAAAAGACGGACAGAATTTTAGTAAAGTTACTGTAGTTGCAAATAATGTACAGCTATTGGGAGGCAATAAAGAATCGGAGGATCGACCTAAATTTAAACCGAAAAACACCGATTCTAATACCTATATGAACGATACAGGTTTTCCGGAAGATATTCCTTTTTGAAAAAATATTAAAGAGAGATGCTTATACCAATGGTATAATGCATTAAGTGACTATGCAGCAAGTAGTACACTTTTAATAATCGTAGCGCGTGATTGTACGGGCAAATATGATTCCGTGGTAGTAAGACGGCTCTACATTGTGGAGGTGCACCAAAACAAAAACGCACGTTCAACCCGTGCCGGAACCAAGGGGGACACAAAGACGGCTGAAATATAGCCGTATCGGAAAACCTTAATTACCCGTGTCAGAATAGGACCAAAACTTGCGGGTGCAGGAATCTGACCGCAGCTGTGCGTTAAACAGCAATTTTGTTCCTTGGCGAAGAGGTTCACCGCATTTGCGCGACGTCTGAAAAAGCAAATCAGTACAGGGTTCGATTCCCTGTAGGAACAAATCAGGAAGGTAATAAAAATGGATTACATAGAAGAAACCCCGTTCGCAATTATTAATAACAAGAAGAATGACACAATGCACTTTGTCACGCCGTCATTCGACACGATAAAAGTATGGCATTGTGTTCAGTGTGGCAAGAAATATAACAAGCATCACTCAACGAAAGTCAGAGTTATGCTTTATCCGGCAGTATACAAAGTCTACTCTGCGAAGAGTGGCTATTGCCCTGAATGTGCAAAGAAGCATGAGCATGATGTATCACCTGATATGGTCGCTCTGAATATGCTCCCCGTGTCGCGCGATGTGTATGAACATCATTCCGGCGAGTTTGGAAATAACAAATTCGGCGAGGTGATTGAAACATATAGGGACGGTCATCACACTGCCTGTTGCCTATGACAATATTAATAACCGGTGACGATACATTTTGTGTCCAGTCATCGGACACGCCGATTGTCGGGCAAAAATATAACCTTGAGCCGGCGGATGAAGGAACCGGAAAGCAAAACCGTTTGTTTCATCCGCTCATAATGGAATGGTATATTTCGGGTTGTCACAGTTACGGTCAGTGCGATTATGAGAAGTTCCGCGGATATATCAAACGGGATTACGGAGCAGGATTTGAATCTTATGTATATGCAACGCCTGAAGGTATAAAAGTGGCACATGCATACATAGAGATACCTGAAGATTATAGAAATCCACAGTATGCTATGGGTAGATTGAAAAGTTGGGCTGCATATACAAAGAAGGAACGCAAAGAAACAATTGACCGTGTTATTTCTGCGATGATACAGAGCGGAGTGCAGACAAAAAAGTTTTACGAAATAATGGAAGGACTGCAGAATGAATGATGTACAGAAAGAACTGGACGACGGGGCTCGGAAACGAGTCAAAGATAAATTTGAAGCGGAGGAAAAAAATGAAGAAACGAAAAATTAGAATTTGTTATACCTGCTGTGATTCATGCCATACAGCGCACCGGACAAAAACAGGTGCGTTTCTGCACTGGTTGTTTATTCGGGTAACACATAAATGAAAGATGAAAATGAATGTTACAAATGCGAATATCTTAGTACAGCACCAATACCGGGCAAAGCAGGCTTTATAAAAATTGCCTGTCCGGTATTTGGCAGCAGAATAATCAGCAGGGATGAAATTCCGGTAGCATATCCATGTACAAGGTATAAAGAAAAACAGCCGGAATTATTTTGTAATAAATGAGGAAAAAGATAAACTTGGATATGTTTTTGTATTTGGAACAAAGCCACATCGGCAATCTGTTTGTTGGTCTGGTGAGACTTATTGTGATATTACTGATATTGTTTCCGATGCCAACACTCACGACTGGACTGTGCTTGTCGAACCGAACAAAGGATAAATATAAAATGGATAGTTTAAAAGAATTAGAGCGTATGGAAAAAGAAAGGATGGAAGATTTGAAAAAATCACTGGCATCTTCTTTCAGTATTAAAGAACAAACATTGTATTTATCTGGTTGGACAGATGGATATTTAAGAGCACAGAACAGGATTACTGAAATGATTAGTTCCGTCAAGGAAATACAACATGACTAAATTATTTTGTCTTTCCGCTATTGCGTTTTTCGCAGCGTGGCTGTTTGGTGCGCCGTGGTACTGGCTGTTGACTGTCGGCGTGGTTGTATGCGTCTGCTTGTGGAATGTATGCAGAGGAGGGAAACATGAGCAAAAATAAACGTAAACAATATGACTGCATCTGGGGTAAAACATCAACACGAAAATGTCTTGTCCCATTCAGCGGCAACGGCATTGATATATGCCGACTGTATGAGATGGGGCAATGTTGTTATGATTGGAACGGCAATAAGATAAAACAGGAGGACGAACATGCAGAAAAATAAAGAGTTTGAAGAATGAAAAAATTATTATTTGTTATTTTTATGTTGTGTTCTGCGGCGGCATGGGCGCAGGATATATATGATAATGCCGAGCTTGTAACCGGATGTCCCGCATGGATTTTACGCGGTATTGCTGGGACCGAATCAGGATATAATCCGGCTGCCGTTGGTGATGACGGAATATCGGTCGGCATGTTTCAACTTAATGAAAAATATCACGAAGAGCGCGCATTGAAATACGGCGAATATGACGCATACAATCCAGAGCAAGCCGTACTCATCGCCGGCTATATTATGACGCATAATTTGCACGTGTTCCGGGATTATCGCGACGCAATCGCTGCATATAGGCAGGGAGTAACCGGAGTTCGCCGTCACGGACGAACGGACTGGTATGTGAATCGAGTAATCAAGTACGGTAGAAAATAAAACAAAAAGAATCACAAACTACTAACCGTAACATTTCGTTACGGTTTTTTAATATATCTATTGACAAATAACTGGTATTAATGTAAGATAAATTATTACAGGAGGTAATTGTGAAAGCGTACAAAGTTTTTAATCATGACTGGACCTGTCGTGATTTTCGTTATGAGGTCGGGAAATCCTATCATTGTGATGGTAAGATTGAATTATGCAATAATGGATTCCATGCTTGCGAAAAAGCGGCTGACTGTTTTAACTATTATTCTTTTGATTCTAAAAATCATGTTGCAGAAGTTGAATTATCAGGTACGATATTGACTGATGATGACGGTAAGTCATGTGCAAGTGATATTACTATCATCAAAGAAATTGACTGGCAAACAGTCCTAAGAATGGTAAACGATGGTAAGGATTGCACCGGACTGTGTAACAGCGGCGACTGTAACAGCGGCGACAGGAACAGCGGCGACTGTAACAGCGGCGACTGTAACAGCGGCGACAGGAACAGCGGCGAC
>CABMCT010000068.1 GCA_902384675.1 uncultured archaeon
ACCCCATTTTTTGCCATTCACCAATATCGTTGGGCAAAAAAGCCGAGAGCTTCGCGATTCATGGCTAATAAGGCGAAGCGAACGGATTTTCAACCATTCGCCAAATGCAATGGGTTGAATGATTTTTATATCTAACTCTTGAATAATATTTTGGTGTAATGCATCGGTAGTCTAGTGGTATGATTCTGGCTTGCCAAGCCAGTGGCCCGGGTTCAATTCCCGGCCGATGCATAATTTATTCTTCGCGCTGGTTGTAGCGCTCGCTTGAAAGCTTAAATAAAAGTATATCGAATGAATCAATAATATGATAGCGAAACATGAAGTAAAAAGCTGTGTCTGGACGGTTTTGAATAACCGATTTACGCCTAATGAAGGGATTCACGATATTTCAGAACTAACCGTAGAGAGACTTCACAAAATTTTTGAAAAAGAAGATGCAAAAGTAACAAAACAAGAAATAAAAGATGCGTTGGAGCAATTAGTTGAGGACGGTTCGGTAAAAAAGAAATGGATTTCTTTCGATATATATTACCCTAAAGATAAAACTCATTTACTTCCAAGTAATATGGATCCGTTCTTTTCAATCCCATCGGTTCTTCAAATAATTTGGGCGTACTATATGTTTTTTGCAGTTACTTTAATTCCTCCAATAAATAAATGGTTAAACACCATCTATCTCAAAAATATGTGGCAGGTTATTGCATTTAGTTTAATGTTGAGTGTATTATCGGTCTATATTTCATCATCCTTTTTTAGCCTCCTTAAGAAGTACATACCTCAATTGGACGTATTGTTTAGTACAATATCAAAGGAAGTAAAACAAATGCCGCCCTTCCTCCTTAAAACAAGTATTAACTTTCTATATTTAATTTTTTTCCCTTATCTTCCGATATTGGTCATATTGGGCACAAAACCTGAAGTATCACATCTTTTGACAATTCTTGGAATTAGTGTAAGCGCGGCTATTGCTTACAAGGGAAAAGAAAAATTAAAGTTGGAGAGCGAGAATAAAAATAGCTTCGCTCCTTCTGAAAATGCATAGTAGTATACTAATACTTCTCCCCCTTCAAACCGCCCAACCTCTAATACATATACTTTCCCAGAGAAAGCAGTCTTTATTCCATCTTGTTCTGTTCCAGAAGACCCTTTACCTTTGCGATAATTCCCTCGCTGTCTCTTACAGTAAGGCGCAAATCATCCAGGGTTTTTGACTTTTCCTTGAAGAGGCGGTCCTGATCCTTTAGGAATGTGAGCTTTTCTATTTTTCCTGCAGAATAATCGGTTTTGTTTTTTCTCGTGTTATTCAGTATATCGGCCAGCTGGTCCTGCATTTCCTTTATTTCGCTTCCCTTGGCGAGCAATTGCCTGTTTAAGGCTTCTACTCCTTCTACGTCGATTTTTCTGATTTTCTGGCCTTCGCTTAGGCCGATTTTTGCGCCGTGGAATGCCAGAACCGGCATCTCTCCATTATTTACCATGTTTTACTCCTCCTTTCTTTTTTGCGTGATGAACAGTTTTCTTGGCGTGCTTTGCTGAATGTTTTTTAGCATGTTTAGCATGATGCACTTTTTTTTTGGCATGTTTGGCTTTGTGCGATCTGCGCTTTTTCTTGGCAGCCTCTTCTTCAGGAAGCTTTAGCTCCTGGGATTTTACTACTCTTCCGGCTTCTCCAAGAATTTTTAATCCCTCGATTATGTTTTTAGTTATTTCTCTTTTTTCCCTGTCCACTTCCTGCGAGAATTTCTTCAGGTTGAATTCAAAGGCCTGTTTTGCTATTTTACCGGCCTTGTAATCAGCATCATTTCGATACATCTCATTTAGCGTGGCTTCCAGCTCGTCCTGCTTTTCTCTTAGAACATTGCAATTCTCCACGAGCCCCTGGCATGTTGTCTCCAGACCGTTCAGGTCAATTCGTTTTATCTCAGGCATACATCTTATATGTAAGGAAGTAGTATATATACTTTCGATGTTTGCCGCTCCTTAATTTAATGAATCTGAATCGCGGGGTTAGAGGAAATACAGAACAGTAGCGCCTAATTTAGTCCGAAGAATAAAATTTCAATATCTTCCTCTCTCTTCCTTTGGCGGCGCAACAAAGACGTACCACTTCTCTTCCTGGCCCAACTCGTCCGTAATCCTCTTTGCAATGCTCTTTTTCAAATCCGGGAGCATCGGGCATCGTTTCTTTATGTCCTCAAAGCTTTCGAACGGCTTTTTCTTGCGCTCGTCGATTATCGCCCACATGTGTTTTTTTCCGATTCCCGGGAGCAGCTCGAAACTGTGCAGTTTTGTGGTTATCGAATCCGCAGTGTTGAAGAAATTCACGAACTTCTTTTCCTGCTCGCCGACAACCTTCTCAAGAACATAAGGAAGCTCCGAATGCGCGGTTGCTGTGAGCTTGTTGGAAGGTATCTTTCCTATAATAGACTGGACCGCATCGCGCTTTCCTTCGCCAATATAGACCTTATCCATTGATTTTAATATTACTCCCTCGCGCGGAATCACTTCCAGAAGATTGAAATTTTCAGTTCCTATTACCTGCGCAACAGGGTGCGAGCGCGGCTGCATCGGGTGCCCACGCGGCAGATAATCCAATACAATCGCCCATTCGTCTTTCATTAAAATCACTCTTGTTATTATAATCCGTTGAACTGTTCTTTATTTCTGATGTTTTATTTTGGTTTAGCATTGTCTTATACCTTTTTTGTAATTTCAAGTATTTTCTCAATCTGGTCTTTTGTCAGCGTTGTCCTTTCTTTCTGGAAAATGATTTCCACATCCTCTTTTGTTTTTGGAAGCAGGTTCAGGAGCATTATTATCTGATGCTCTTTTAAGACGCCTAACTCCGACAGCTTCTTTTTTGCATCCTCCATATCTGATTTGCTGACTTTTGCGAAATTCCTCAGATAATCAAGCGTGACCTTCTGCTCGTGCCCCAGTTCCATTTTTTCGTCGATTTCCTTGTTCCTTCTGTCTGCGGCCTGCAAAATAAGCTTTGCTTCAACATTTGTAATCAGAGTTGACCCTACCTTTCTCATGACAGTTACCTTGTAAAAATAGCTTTAAATAGATTAATAAGCCTATGCCAGCGCAACGAATTTTGCACGTCGTTGCGCTTTTCGCATTTTGACTGCGTCTTTAGCATCCAGTTCGTATACTTTCTCGTTATTGTCGAACATAAGTATTCCTCCTTCCCTTAATATTTTGACCGAGATCTCGGATGATTCGTCTGCAACAATTGAGCGAGGCCCCTTGAAGTCATGCGGGTTGTTGAGAGCTATGCCGACGCCTTTTTTGAATTTTTTTCCGCCTACGGAAGAATAATACGCGCTTGACCCAAAAGGAGTTGCAATGACAACGCCGTCGGAAATTACTTCTGTAAAAGCGGGCTTTTTGTCTATAAAAACAGAGAAGCGCAGCGCATGCACATGAGAGCTGCTCCTTAGCTGGAATTCGTTCAGCGCACATAGCGCATTTCCTGCAAAAGCTGCCTCCAGTTTAATTTCCTCTATAATTTTGTAGTCTCCTGCTTTAAGTTTTTCGAGGATTTTTCCGATATCTTTCCTGTCGTACATGCATTTTTTTGCCGTGTCGCTTGCCCGTACGGTTATTTTCGGGATTGAAGGATATCTGCTTTCTGCCCATAATATGCTGCCGTCGCCGCCGTAGGTAATGACAAAATCAGGGTTATCATCGTCGATTTCTATTCCGGCGCGCTTTACCTCAGAAACTATGTCCGAAAAATCCCTTGAACCGGTAATCGCTATTTTCATAAAGATAACCTGCAAATAACCTTTTTATAATTTATCAGCTTATGTTAATATATGTCCGAAGAGCGACAATCCCTTCCGCAAAGCACGGCCGGGCTTACAAGGTATTTTGACGAAGAAGAGGCAGGCATCAGGATAACACCCGAGCAGGTCGTAATAGTGGGGGCGGCGATAGTTGTCATTGAGCTTCTTTTAAGGTTGTCTATTATTTGATTCTATATGAAGTCTATACCTTCGCGCGGGGAGTGTCTTGAACTTCTTAAAAAATACAAAGTCCCGCAAAATGTCATAGCGCACTGCATGAAAGTCAATGAAGTTGCGATGTTTCTTGCGCGCAAAATGAAAGAGCGCGGAGAGAAAGTAAATCCGGAATTAGTGAATGCTGCGTCGCTTTTGCACGATTTGGATAAAATAGAGGACATCAGAAATGGTGGCGGAAGGCATGGTGTGTTGAGCCGCGAAATTCTTGAAAAAGAAGGCTATCCGGAAGTTGGCAAAATTGCTGAAAAGCATACAATGCACACGATTCTGAAAACAGACTGTCTTTTGACACTTGAAGAAAAAATTGTGTTCTATGCAGACAAACGCGTTAAACATGACAAAATTGTTTCGCTTGATGAGCGTTTTGGATATCTGCGCAAAACATATCCGCAATATCTGGACTCAATAAATCGCGCAGAGTCGCTTGTCAAAAAGCTTGAGAAAGAATTGATGGAAAAGGCAGGAATAAGCGCGGATGAGATAAAATAAACGAATTAAATTCCATAAACCAAGAAATAAACACACCACGTAATCAGCGCAGCATGAAAGAATCTTCTGATGTTTATTTTCCAGACAAGTTTGACCCAATGCGGAAGCAGTACCACAAGAACAAGAGCAACTGCGCCAAGGGTTTTTGGAACAATGCCGCCTAACACAACGCCGATGAATATTGCCGCGTCAGCACTCCTATCGAGAGCGTTTTTGAGCGGCGGCGCCCAGCCTTTCTGGTTCTTTGTTTCTGCACTCAAGCTCG
>CABMCT010000069.1 GCA_902384675.1 uncultured archaeon
ATGAGTTCCGGAATAGTTTCTGTTGATAAAAACGACACGCTCGAGTACGTTATACCGCTTCTGATAAACAAGGGAATACACCACGTAGCTGTCTTTGACGGCAAGGAATTTGCAGGATTTTTCGGCTACAAGCAGCTTGCAAGGCTGCATAGAAGGCCGGTCAGGCAGACGCGGGTCGGCGATCATATCATCAAGCCCCCTGCATTCAGCCCCGACTCGGGTGTTGTAGACATAGCCGAATCAATGTACCGGCTGAACTATAAAATCGCGCCCATAATCGAGAACAAGAAACTTGTCGGCGTTGTGTCGGAAACAGACATTATCAAGGCTGCAATAAATACTGCAGAGATAAACAACAAAAAAATCGGGGAATTCATGACACCTGAGCCTATAACTGTCAAGGATACAGACCGGCTCGGTGCAGCAATCTCAAAGCTGCGGGATATGAATATCAGCAGGCTTCCTGTGGTTTCCAAATCAGGCGAAATTGCAGGAATATTCGAATCCATGGACATAATGCGGGAAATGTATACGAAAGAATCAACGTACGGAATTGCGATGACTTCCTCCCAGAACCCGCAAAAAGGCAGCGTGACAGTAAACAGGGGCATACGCAACGAGATACCTGACTATAAAATCGCTGTCAAGGCGCTGATGAAAACCCCGCCCGTAACTGCAGGAACAAGCGACAATGTTGTTCCGGTTTTTGAGGAGCTTATAAGACGCAACATGACAAGCGTGATTGTTGCAGACACAGAAAATCGCCCCATAGGTATTGTAGTCCCAAAAGATATCGTATATTATATTGCGCGCATGAAGCAGGAAAGCGTCGCATACATCCAGATTTCAGGGCTTGAGCCGGAAGTGATGGTGACTGATTTCCAGAAAGAAGAAATTCACCGCATGATTGATGAGGCAGTAAGAAAGCTTGCCAAAATAATGAACCTGCAGTTCTTTACCATGCATTTCAAGGCATACCATGCGGCGGATGCAGGCGATAAGCGCAAGAAATTTACCGTAAGATGCAGGGTGGATACGGACAACGGCCTTTACGTGGCAAGAGAATACGGATGGGATGCCATTGATGTTACAAGCAGGCTTCTTGCGTCTGTGGAGGACCTTCTCATAAGCGAGAAGCAGAAAATGAGAACGAAATTAATCAATCGGGATAGGTACGGGAAATGGCTGAAAAAAGAAAGAGCTGCCCAATGAATTACTTCATTATTTCTTTAAAATTTTTGCCTGGCTCTCGTAAAACTTCCTTGCAGCTTCAATGATTTTCTTTCCCTGCGATGTTATCTCGTAATTGGTCACGCGCCCGCTCTCTCTGCTTTTGACATATCCTTCCTGCAGAAGAAGATAAAGAACCTTGTAAGCGGAAACCATTCCGGGCTCGAAACCGAACCGCTCTTCAATCATTTTTCTTAGAGCATATGCGTGCACCGGCTTCTCGGAAAGAATTTTGAGGACATAAACCCACAGGCAGTCGTAGGTATTCAGGGAAATCAGGCGCTTCATCGGCGTTGTCTGGCTCATATCTTCTTTTAGCGCGCTGCTTATTTTGTCGAATAATCCGGGTGCCATACTATTTTATGGCTGTAAAACATATTTAAAGTTTTGGGGACTAATATTTTACAGCGGTAAAATACAGTGATATTTTTGAGGAATTTCTATGGGAAAAATAAAGCTCATCTCGTTCGCTTTGCGAACTCGAAGCTTTTTATTTTGATGGTGACTAAAATGGGAAGCAAAATAAAAATTGCCATTGCAGGATTGGGAAACTGTGCCAGCTCCCTGATTCAGGGGCTTACATATTATAAAAACGTAAACGCCAGCTCCGCCACTGTTCCGGGGCTTATGCATAATGTCCTTAGCGGATACAAAATATCGGATATCGAGCTTGTGGCTGCGTTTGATGTTGACAAAAGAAAGGTCGGAAAAGATATCGGGGAGGCAGTATTCGCAGAGCCGAACTGCACAATAAAATTCTCCGATGTCCCGAAAACAGGCATTAAGGTAATGAAAGGCCCTGTCCTTGATGGGATTGCGGACACGACAAAGAACCATTTCCTTGCCGATCCGGTCCAGAAGCCGGTTGATGTGGCAAAGGAACTGAAAAACAGCGGCGCTGAGGTCCTGATATGCTATCTTCCTGTGGGCTCGGAGCAGGCAGTAAGGTTTTATGCAGACGAATGCCTCAAAGCAGGCGTTGCGTTCATAAATGCAATGCCGGTTTTTATCGCATCTGACCCTGTGTGGGGAAAGAAGTTCGAGGAAAAAGGAATCCCGACAATCGGCGACGATATAAAATCGCAGATTGGCGCAACAATAATCCACCGCGTCCTGACAAAGCTGTTTGTCGACCGCGGAGTGAAGCTCGAGAGAACATACCAGCTTAATTTCGGAGGCAACACAGACTTTTTGAACATGCTTGACAGAGACCGCCTCAAATCAAAGAAAATCAGCAAGACAGAGGCTGTGCAATCCCAGCTTCCTGCGCGCATGCTTGACGAAAATATCCACATCGGGCCAAGCGATTATGTTCCGTGGCTGAAAGACAAGAAAATCTGCATGATACGAATGGAAGGAAAGAAATTCGGCGATGTCCCGGTTGTTGTTGATTTGCGGCTTGATGTCGAGGATTCTCCCAATTCTGCGGGAGTTATGATTGATGCAGTGAGGTGCGCGAAAGTTGCGCTTGACAGGGGAATTGGAGGGCCATTAACGTCCCCGTCATCGTATTTCATGAAGCATCCTCCCCAGCAGTTCCCTGACAGCGTTGCAAAGCAGATGGTCGAAGAGTATATAAGCGGCCTAAGAGAAAGATAATGTATGATAAAATCGCGCTATCCAAACTTCTCTGAAAGAATCAGCATAAGAGTAGGAATGATTTTCTCGAAAGCGCCGCTCTCCCCTAATGCATGGACTCTTTTCTCGCTCCTGCCTGCGATACTGGGATTTTATTATCTTGTTTTTGCAAAAAGCCTGGTCTACGGCGCCCTGCTTTTCCTGCTTGCGGGATTTGTTGACATGATTGACGGAGGGGTCGCGCGGGTGACGAGGAGCGTATCGAATCTTGGCGCATATCTTGACGGCGTCATTGACAGGATTGTGGAAGCAGCGCTTTTTTTCGGATTGATGCTTTACGGAATTCCGGATTATGTCCTTCCGGGGTATATGTGGGCGGCGCTTGCGCTTTTTTTCGGAAGCGCCATGACTGCTTTTGTCGAGGTTTATGCAGACTACCGGTATGCAATAAGCGACACGAGAACCCTGGCAAAAATGGGCGGACTGCTTGAGAGAATGGAACGCATCACCCTGGTTTTTGCAGGAATGCTCGCGGGATACTTCGTTGCGCCAATTTATCTGACATACACGCTTGCCCTTGTTTCTGTTCTTGCGATTCTCACAGTGTTGCAGAGAATCGTGTTTGTTGTAAGGAATGCGGATTAACAGGGGATTTTCTGATAAATACTTCTTTGGTTATAAGCCGCGGTATCGGCAATGTCAAATACTAAGCCTTTAAAAACCTTACATTCTATTTTTTCCTGCAAAGCTTAAGGGAAGGGCTTCTGACTCTTTCTTGAAAGCAAACCTGTGAGACTATGGCGGAAGAAAATATTATTATCCGAGGGGCAAGGGAGCATAACCTCAAGAACATAGACGTAGTCCTGCCGCGGGATAAGCTGGTTGTAATTACCGGGGTTTCCGGCTCAGGGAAGTCTACTCTTGCGTTTGATACTTTGTATGCAGAAGGACAGCGGCGTTATGTCGAATCTCTTTCTCCTTATGCAAGGCAGTTTCTTGGCCTGATGAACAAGCCTGATGTGGATTCTATCGACGGGCTTTCTCCTGCGATTTCAATTGACCAGAAAACCACGAGCAAGAACCCGCGCTCCACTGTAGGGACTGTGACCGAGATTTATGATTATCTGCGTCTTTTGTTTGCGCGTATAGGACATCCTCACTGCCCTGTTTGCGGGGACGAGATAAGGCCGCAGAGCGTTGACGAGATTGTGGAAAAAATAATGAAGCTGCCTCTGGGCACAAAAGTGCAGGTGCTATCCCCTGTTGTGCGCCAGAGAAAAGGCGAGTATACTATGCAGGTAAAAGAGCTTGCAAAAAAAGGGTTTAGCCGCATCAGAGTGGACGGGAAAATGCAGGAAACAAGCGAGGACATACGGCTTGACAAGCAGAAAAAACATAGCATCGAAATTGTCGTTGACAGGATTGTAATGGGTCCGGATGTTAAGTCAAGGCTTTCTGATTCTGTCGAGACTGCATTGAGGGAGGCAGAGGGACTGGTGCTTGTTATTTCGGACAAAACAGAGACTCTTTACAGCCAGAAATTCGCATGCCCGCGCGACAATATTTCTTTGCCGGAATTTACTCCCCGCATGTTCTCTTTTAACAGCCCGTTTGGCGCATGCCCCGAATGCCAGGGATTAGGGGTGAAAATGGAATTTGATATCGACCTGATAATTCCCGACAGGAACCTGTCAATCAGCCAAGGCGCTCTTAAGCCATGGAACGGAAGTTTCAGGACATTCTATATGCAAAGGCTTGCTGCGGTTGCACAGTATTACGGGTTTAGCGACAGTACGCCGATAAAAAACCTGACGCGAGAGCAGCTTGATATTCTTCTTTATGGCTCCGGAGGTGAGCGGATAAGGACAACTTACGAGCAGGAATCCGGCGGAAGCTGGGTGACAAACACTCCATTTGAAGGCGTTGTAAATAACCTGAAGAGGCTTTATTCCGAGACAAAATCAGAGGCAAGAAAAGAGGAAATAATGCAGTACATGCGGGAGAGCCCGTGCACATTATGCAAAGGAAAAAGGCTTAAGGACGAAGTGCTGGCAGTGACTGTGGGGGCAAAGTCGATTATAGAAATAACTGAGGCGCCGGTAAAGGATTGCCTTGCGTTTTTCGATGATTTGAGGCTCAAGCTCACGGAAAGGGAAAGGCTAATTGCAAAGCTCATACTAAAAGAGATATCAGCAAGGCTTGAATTCATGATGAACGTGGGCCTGGATTACCTGACTTTATCCCGTGCTTCAGGAACTTTGTCAGGCGGCGAGGCGCAGCGTATCAGGCTGGCAACGCAGATTGGCTCGAATTTAGTCGGGGTTATGTATGTGCTGGATGAGCCAAGCATAGGCTTGCACCAGAGGGACAATCAAAAGCTGATTGGGACACTGAAAAGATTGCGGGATTTAGGCAATACAGTAATTGTTGTTGAGCATGACGAGGAGACAATGATGGCCTCGGACTGGATTGTTGACATGGGACCGGGAGCAGGAGCGGGCGGCGGGCATGTTGTTGCAGAAGGCACGCCGGACCAGATTCTGAAATCTCCAAAATCCCTGACAGGGGATTATCTTGCAGGGAGAAAGAAAATCCCTTTGCCTGAGCGAAGGCGCGCGTTTGACAAATGCATTATGATTTCCGGTGCATCGGAGAATAATTTGAAAAATATCGATGTAAGATTTCCGCTTGGAACTTTTGTGTGTATCACAGGTGTTTCAGGCTCAGGGAAATCAACACTCATTACGGATACATTGTACACTGCGCTGATGCAGAGGCTTTACGGCTCGCGCGAGTATGTGGGAAAGCACAAATCGCTGGCAGGCATAGAGTATATCGACAAAGTGATTGCAGTCGACCAGTCCCCGATTGGGAGAACTCCAAGGTCTAATCCTGCGACATATACAAAAGTATTCAGCGATATCCGGGATTTGTTCGCGATGACTGGAGATGCCAGAGCGCGCGGGTATGGGCCCGGAAGATTCAGCTTCAATGTCCCGAACGGGAGATGCAGTGCCTGCGAAGGCGACGGCATGGTGAAAATAGAGATGCACTTTTTGGCAGACATCTATATTCCATGCGAAGTGTGCAAAGGAAAAAGATATTCTTCAGAGACTCTGGAAGTCAAGTACAAGGGCAAATCGATTGCAGATGTGCTGGATATGACAGTGGACGAGGCGCTCGCGTTCTTCGAAGCTGTGCCGACAATCGCAAGAAAACTGGAAACATTAAGGGATGTCGGCCTGGGTTATATGAAACTCGGCCAGCCGGCAACAACACTTTCCGGTGGGGAGGCGCAGAGGATTAAGCTGACATCAGAGTTGGCAAAACGCGGGACTGGCAGGACGCTTTACATTTTGGACGAGCCGACAACAGGATTGCATTTTGACGATGTGAAACGGCTGCTGAATGTCTTGAATAGACTCGTTGATAAGGGAAATACGGTTATTGTTATTGAGCACAATCTAGACGTCATCAAGACCGCAGACTGGCTCATTGACCTGGGACCTGAGGGCGGGGACGGAGGCGGCAGGATAGTTGCAGTGGGAACGCCTGAGGAAGTTGCGAAGAATGAGAATTCGTATACTGGAAGGTTTTTGAGGAAGGTTTTGGGGAAGCCGAATCGGTGATGATACGATGAATAAATGGGCTGAAGGAATAGTTGAGAGAGTCTATACAAGATGGAAAGATAAATATGCGGAATCTTGTAAATCTGGCTTTAAAGTATTTTATTCGCCAGTTAGGCAAAATCCGCAGATAATGATTATTGGTTACAACCCCGGTGGCTTAGAAAATAGTTTTATGTCTTATAAAGAGAAGTTAGAAAGAGGAGATTTTTCTGTTCCTATAAAGCACGAATATCTAATTAAGGATTATCGATTAGCCAAGAAAATGAGGAACTTCTTTGATAAAAAGGAACAATTGCTGGAGGAAAGCATAAAAATTAATTTGATTTTCTTTAGAAGTAAAAATATACGCGAATGGAAGAAAATTGAGAAGTCAAAACGCATAGAGATAGAAGGATTTTGTTTTGATCTTGTGAAAGAAATTATAATGCAATCAAAGCCGAAGATGATACTTATTGAAGGAATTAGCACATACAAAAAATTAAGAAAAATACTTGGTTTTGAAGGCAGTTCCGTGGTAACAAATGGCTCTCAACGATGTTATGTGACAGAATGGATGGGCATAAAACTGTTCGCCATGCCACATCCTACCGGATCAAGAATAAAACAACATGATTGGGAAGAAATCAAAGAGTTGTTCCATAACAATCTGGCGTTATTAGACAATCAACGCTCATAAATTCATCAAAAAACCTTTTAAACCCTACTACGACATATAACGAAGTCTTATTTCTCACCATTTCAGGCATTTAAATACTTTGAAGGTAATTATCAATTATTTTCGATGACCCCCCGTTTAGTATGAAACAAACGACGTGAGCTGATGAAGATTAGAGCTTTGATACAGGAATATATTCCGTGCGAGGTATGCGGAAATGATGAGTTTAGCAAGTTCGGTTTCCATGTTATAGCTCACTGGGGCAATCAACCATATGTGAAATGCTGTAACTGCGGAGAAGAATATTATTCCACAACAGCAAGAGCAACTATAACGCGAGCAGAGGATGCCCGAAAAGGGAAAAAAACAATGTCTGGTTTCGGCCTTCCAAAGAAATGCCGCCACGGCGCTTATGAAAAGACAGAAGAGAAAAAAGATTACGCAAGTATAGAACCTATGTCCCGCAATTCTACCAACATCGACTTACCTGAGATACATAAAAGATATAATACTCCTTTTCTGAGAACTATTCGAAGTTTGTGTGACTAATGCTGAAGATATAAATACCCTCCACCTCAAATTATACCCTATGCCAAACGAACCCTCAATCCAGGCCAAAAATCTCACAAAGAAATTCGCAGACTTTACAGCAGTGGATAATATTTCTTTTTCAGTAAATCGAGGCCAGACTTTCGCATTCCTTGGACCCAACGGCGCGGGAAAAACAACAACAATCAAGATGCTTACTACTTTATTGCGCCCGACAAGCGGGGAAATGCTTGTAAACGGCTATAGCCCTGTGACAAACCAGGACGACGTACGGCGTTCTTTCGGGATTGTTTTCCAGGACCCGTCGCTTGACGACGAGCTTACAGCATACGAGAACATGCAGTTTCACGGCGTCTTATACAAGGTTACTAACCTTGAAAAGCGGATAGAAGACCTTCTTAAATTCGTCGAACTGCACGACAGAAAAAATGATTTTGTCAAGCATTTCTCAGGCGGAATGAAGCGCAGGCTTGAAATCGCGAGAGGCCTGCTTCACACGCCAAAAGTTCTATTCCTGGATGAGCCAACTCTTGGACTTGACCCTCAGACTAGGAACCACATCTGGAGCTATCTCAAACAACTGAATAAAACTGAAGGCATTACTGTATTTTTCACAACGCATTACATAGAGGAAGCCGACCGCGTGGCAGACTATGTCGCAATTATCGACAATGGCAAAATTGTTGCGCAGGGCACTCCGAAAGAATTAAAAAAGCAGACAAAAACAGCATCTCTGGAAGACGCTTTCCTTTCCCTTACAGGCAGGAAAATCCGCGAGGAAACCGCGGGCGCAGCCGAGCAGATGAGGATGCGGCATAGGCTATGGAGGAGATAGAGTGTCGTCAGCAGAAGACATAAAACACATTTTCCCGGCTCGCATGCAAAAACAATCTAGGAGATGATAATTATGGCAATGGAAGCAATTTATATTTTATGGCTAAGGCAGCTCAAACGATACCTGCGCTCCCGCTCAAGAATCATCGGCTCGCTAGGCCAGCCATTATTGTTTCTTATTGCATTGGGATACGGGTTTGGCCCGGTGTTCCAGAAAGCAGGCCAGGGCAACTACCTCGAATTCCTGGCTCCCGGCGTCATTGCAATGACGGTCTTATTTACTTCAATCTTTTCAGGCATAGATCTTATCTGGGATAGGCAGTTCGGCTTCCTGAAAGAAACTCTTGTAGCCCCTGCGTCCAGGCTTCAGATAATGATTGGCAGGACCTTGGGAGGCGCCACAGTATCTACGCTGCAGGGCATTATTGTATTTTTCATTTCAATTATTGCAGGCTTTCGTCCCGCAAATCTTGCAATGCTGCCGTTTGCATTCCTGGTAATGCTCCTGATTGCCCTGCTGTTCACTGCACTGGGAACTGCCATAGCATCCCTTCTTGAGGACTTTCAGGGATTCCAGATGATTATGAACTTTTTGGTAATGCCGCTATTTTTCCTGTCAGGCGCATTATTCCCGCTGGCTGGATTGCCTGCTATAATTACTCTGGTTGCCAGCATAAACCCGCTTGCATACGGTGTTGACGGATTGCGTTGGGCACTTGTCGGCGCTTCGCATTTCGGCCCGGGTCTTGACCTTGTAGTCCTTGGGGGGCTTGATGCTCTGTTTCTTGTAATCGGAGCATACCTGTTTTCAAAGATACAGATTTAGCAGGGGGGACCAAAGAATACTTATATAAAGAATTCTGCGAAATAAGTCCTATGCTTTCGCAGGTAAGAAAAATCATTCGTTCTCTTATTTCAAAAATCTTCGGCAAAAGGTCGGATATAAAAATAGGGCTCTACGGCCCTGTGAATGCCGGCAAGACTACTCTTGCAAACAGGATATGCATGGACTGGCTTGGCGAAGAGCTGGGCTCAGCATCCCCTGTTCCTCACGAGACCCGCGAAATACAGATGAAGGAAAAAGTCACAATGGAACACAACGGCAAATCCGTGACGTTCAATCTCGTGGACACCCCGGGCATTGCGACAAAAATAGATTTCGAGGATTTTCTTAAGTTCGGCATGAAGGCAAAGGATGCAAAGCAGCGCGCAAAAGAGGCTACACGCGGCGTCATCGAGGCAATAAAATGGCTGGATAATATGGACCTTGTTCTTGTTGTTCTTGACGCGACAGAGGACCCGATAAACCAGGTAAACATCACTCTTCTTGGCAATCTTGACGCAAGAAAAACCCCTGTTCTTATAGTCGGCAACAAAATCGACTTGAGAAAGGCAAACCTTGAGCGGATTAAAGAGGCATTCCCCCAGTATGATGCAATAGGCATAAGCGCAAAAGAAGGGCGCAACATAAAGGAGTTTTACGGCAAGCTTTTCGACATGATATAGGAGAGGGAAAATTATGAAGCTCAAGATAAAATTCATTCCTTATGAGAAAACTGACGGGAACAGCTTTGGCAGGCTCTTAAAAGACCTGAAAAAAGACACAATAATTCTCATCGACGCAAAACTAAACCCGGAGCACGAGGCAGAGCTGATTAAGCGGACAATGGAGCATGTTTCCGAAAAGTTCTCGGGAATAGAGTTGAGTTCAATTGAGCTGGCAACAAAAAAAGACAGCGCTTCGGCAAAACTGATGGATGTTCTTTTCCACCTTACAACGGGAAAAAAGCGCGGCATGACAATTATCGGGCCTGCGCATATAATACGAAAAATTGAGAAAAATCCCGAAGAGCTTATGGTGTACGTGTAGCAGCTTTTTCCTTGCCACCGAACTTTGCCGCAATGGTTGAAAGGTCGATTTCATATTTTCCTGTGCCCACGCGTACAATAACCGGCCTCTGGTTGAAAAGCGTTGTGACATCGATATGATATTTCCCGGGCTTGAGCACGCGTATTGCCTCGATATCAAGGACAACAGTTTTGTCTTCTGATTTTTCGCGGACGGGTATTATTTCCCTTATATCGCGCTCTATTTCCTTCATTTCCTTCTTTGAGATTTGCGATACTTCCCTGTCGACTTCCTTTACCAATTCGTCCCGCACAAAGAAAAAGAACCGCCCCCCGCATGCATCGCATCCCGTGCTAAGTAGATAGTTCGCATCGTCGGCATGCATCTTTCCGCATTTTGTGCACTTGTTGGGCATATGCCAATATTGAACGAGAATATTAAAATATGCATAGATATCAATAGTTATGCAAAAACCCGAACTTCTCCTCCCAGCTGGCAACGAAACATGCCTGCGCGCCGCTGTAAACAACGGGGCAGACGCAGTATATCTGGGGCTAAACAGGTTCAATGCAAGGCAGCCAGCAGGCAATTGCAATGAAAGAAAGATATTTAGCGCCATCGATTACTGTCATAAGAGAAATGTAAATGTCTATGTCGCATTCAACACACTGATCAAAAATGATGAAATTAAGGAGTATTTCCACCTAATCAATGTCGCATACTCTGCAGGAGCAGATGCAATTATTATACAGGACCCGTGCTTTATCCCGGTGATAAAGAAGAATTTCCCCGGCTTAAAAATACACTTATCAACCCAGGCAACCACAACAAACAGTTTTTCAGTTCCTCCAAGTATTGACCGCATTGTTCTTGCACGCGAGCTTCCAATCGATGAAGTTGCATCGATTGCAAAGAAATTTCCAGCAGAAATCTTTGTCCACGGAGCGCTGTGTTTTTCATACAGCGGCCAGTGCCTGTTCTCATCGATTGTCGGCGGAAGAAGCGGAAACAGGGGACTGTGCGCACAGCCGTGCAGGATGCTGTACAATAACAAATACTCATTAAGCACAATGGACCTCTGCCTGCTTGAAAAAATCCCTGAATTAATAAAGGCGAATGTTGTTTCTTTCAAAGTCGAAGGCAGGATGAGAAGCCCGCTTTATGTCGCAACTGCTGCGCGCATCTACAGGAAATATATTGACGCATATTATGCAGGAAATTTTTCTGTTGATAAAAAAGACATAGAAGAACTCAAGCTCGCTTTCAACCGCGAGTTCACAACCGGATTCGGATTTAATGACAGTATCTTGGATTCAGGAAAGCCGATGAACCGGGGAATATTTCTTGGAACACTTCAGGGCGGAAAATTAAAGCTGCGGACGAATCTAAAAATCGGGGATGGTGTTGGCATAGGGGTTGGAGAAAACTTGTTTGGTCACTCGCTGAATAAAATCACTAAAGACGGCGCGAATATCAAGGAAGCATTTTCAGGCGATGTTGTCCAAATTGAAAGTCGTGGCGCACCAGATGGAACACCAGTTTACAAAACATCTTCGGTTGATATGAAGTTTGAACTCGACGAGGAAATAAAGCAGGTAAACGCAAATGTACGAAAAGCTGCAATAGCTCTTCCGCAATTTGTGGCTCTTGAAAATAAAGACAATATAAAAATCTTTGCAAAAGTTTACAGCAAAAAATCCGCGCTTGCTGCGGACAAAGCAAAGGCTGATGTAATTTATTATGATGTGCTAAAAGCAGATTGCCGAGAGGTCAAAGAACTGGTCAAAAACTCCAGGTTCTTTGTTTATACGCCAAAAGTTCTTTCGGACAGGCAGATTATTGAAATCGCGGAAAAAATAAAGCAAATAAAGCCGGACGGTGTTCTGGCTGGGAACCGCGGATTGCTAAAATTCCTTGACGGCTTCCAGATTCATCTCGACTATTCTTTCAACTGCTTCAATGATATTGATTTGGATAATTATCGCGGCGTTCCTATAATCTCGCCGGAACTGAATTCCAAGGAAATTTCTGCCCTGAAAAACAAAAATTTTATTGTCCTGATTCATGGCGATATAATTCTCATGAACAGCAAACAGAAACTGAAAGCGCCGGAATTGGTGGACGAGGAAGGAAGGCATTTCCATATTCGAAACAATAACGGAATAACCGAAATCCTGAACTCTAAACAATTAGGGTTGTTCAACAAAGCGCGAGATTATCTTTCAGCAGGCATAAAATATTTCTATATCGATGTTGAAAATGATGCCGACAAATTTGTTCGCATTTACAGGAAAATTCTTGGCAACGAACCGTTCGATGATAAAAAAATCAGGAAAGGCTATACAACAGGGCATTTTGAGCGCGGCGTTATATGAGGGCATTTTTGCAGTACAAAGAGGGATATATACTCAAAGCACGCTATTATACCCACGGCTGTTGCGATGGACAAGGAAACAAAGAAGAGAATACCGACCATGCAGAAAAACGAGATAACCGAGCACATAGTCTATGATAAATTGTCCCGCTCAACGAAAGACCCCAATAACAAAAGCGTCCTGGAGGAGATTTCTCTTGATGAATTGGAGCATTATAATTTCTGGAAAAAGTACACAAAAGAAGACGTAAAGCCGGACAAAATGGCGATATGGAAATATTTCCTGATATCGAAAATATTCGGAATAACATTCGGTATAAAATTAATGGAGGCAGGGGAAGAGCATGCCCAAAAACTTATGAAATGCTGTCAAAACATATTCCCCTGGCCAAGAATATCCTGAAAGACGAGGTCCGGCATGAAAAAATGCTTATCGACATGCTCGACGAGGAAAGGCTCAGATACTCAAGCGCAATAGTTCTGGGCCTCAACGATGCGATTGTGGAACTTACAGGCGCGCTTGCGGGATTCACGCTTGCACTGCAGAACAGCCGCATAATCGCGGTTGCGGGACTGATTACAGGAGTTGCAGCGTCTTTGTCAATGGCATCCTCGCAATACCTGTCAACAAAATCGGGTGATGGAAAGGAAAATCCTCTCAAAGCATCAACATATACCGGCATAGCTTATCTTTTCACAGTTCTCTTCCTCATATCCCCGTATCTTTTTTCAACAAACCTGTACCTGTCCCTCGGCCTGACAGTCATTAATGCAATCATAGTAATCCTGATATTCACGTATTATATTTCTGTTGCCAAAAGCCTTTCTTTCAGGAAAAGATTTCTCGAAATGGCGCTAATCAGCCTCGGCGTGGCAGCAGTGACTTTCGGGATAAGCTATCTGATAAAAATAGTGTGGGGTATCGGGGTGTAGAGGCTATTGTCAAAATTTTCAGAGCCGAAAATACGTGAAAACTGACTAAAGATTGCGAGAACGGATGACGGCGAAGGAAAAGGATTTTTAAAGAACAGAAAATAAATACCGTGCATGGCATTATTTAAAATCAAAGATCCAAATGTTGTGAAGCTATCAACCATAGAGCTGAAGAAAGAGAAGAACATTCAAACTCTTTTCGAGAAAAATCTCCTAACTATTCTCAATGTTGATTTTTTGGCAACTGAGTACAGCACAAGTTTTGGAGGAAGAATCGATACGCTAGGAATAGACAAAAACGGTTCTCCAGTAATTATCGAGTACAAGAGAACCCAAAACGACGATGTTATCAATCAGGGATTATCCTATTTAAGATGGCTCTAGATCACAAAGCAGATTTTGAAATTCTATGCAGAAACAATAAGCTGGATGCTGAAATCGACGGGACTTCTCCGAGAGTTATTTGTGTTGCCGAAAGTTATAACAAATTTGATTTGGATACTGTTGAAATTCTGCCCATAAAAATCGAGCTTTTAAGATACAGAGTCTACGAGGATGACATACTTTTTGTAGAGTCTGATTCTCAGAAAGCAGTAAAAATAAGCACGTCTAAGATTTTTGAGAAAGTCGCAAAAGAGAAAGAAAAAGAAAGTAAATTTCAAAAAGAGTACACGGTTGATGGACATTTGCAGGTTGCTTCAAACGAGATAAAAGAACTTTTCATGCAACTTAAAGAAATGATAGCAAGTTTGGATGATTCTATTATTGAGGAAGCAAAGGCTAAATACATAGCATACAAGCTGACTACTAACTTTGTTGATATTGTAATACAAAAAAATGCAATTAAAGCATTCTTGAATATCCCAAGCGGAAAATTAAGCGACTCTTTGGGGATAGCAAGAGATTTAACAAAACCAAAACTTGTAGGTCACTGGGGCAATGGAGATTATGAAGTTCTTGTGAAAAATAAAGAACAAATACCAAAGTTATTCGAATTGATTAAACAGTCTTACAATTACAATAAGTGATTGAAATGGTTTATCTACCGCCGAATTCAAAAATAGTGGTGTCCTTTAATCAAGGAAACACAGGATCTCAGGTTTCAGTTGACATCGGTTCGTGCATCTCAGCTTATGGGTATTCTTCTTATTCTGGTTTGGACTTTACATTAAATCAGAATACACAAAATCTGCCATTTCAAGTACATCCTAATAGAACAGAACGATTCTTAGTTTGTGGAAGTCTTACGGTGGGTGTCGCGAGTGCGGGTTCGAATATAGGATATATAACCTTTGAGATATTACATGACTTAAAGGGACCTAATGGCGTTTCCCAACTTTCTCCTCAAATTGTTGTGAGGGACCATAGTGGAAATCCGCTTGATACGCCCTACAAACCTAAAGAGTTACATCAGTTTAATTTGAGTAAGGGAAATATCCTCGCAGAAATTTTTTTGAATGGTTCTAAGATATTCAGTCGTGAAATAAATTCTGCCCCGACATTTTACCTTGTGGATTAGGCGCGCCAATCATATTCTTGATTCTCCTCGCGTTTTGCTCCATTCTAACGCAAAAAACCTTTATATATCTGTGTTGTATAAATACAACACATGAAGGAAAAATACAACATTAACCAGACCACGCTTAAAATCCTCGGGCTTTACAGGAATAACTACAAAATATCCCTGCACGTAAGGGCTATTGCAAGAGAAACAAATGTAGATGTTAAGGCAATACAACTGCAGCTCAGGCGCCTTGAGCGCGCAAACATATTGTCAAGCGCCTTAAAGGGAAAGAATAAGGAATACCGCCTGAATTTAAGCAATTTTGCTACGAAGTATTACATGGCAATGGCCGAGGCTTTCTTTACAATCACGTTTCTTGACAAAAATTTCCAGATAAAGAAAGTCATAAACGAAATAAACGGCAAAATTGACGGCATAGTCCTCTTATTCGGCAGCTTTGCCAAAGGATACGCTACAAAGGAAAGCGATATAGATATTTTTGTCATAACCGATAAAAAATTCGATAAAAGCGCCATAGAGGAAGCAGGCGATATGATAGGAAGGAAAATAAGCGTTAAGTCATCAGGCAAAAGGGAGTTTTTGGATGACCTGAAAAATTTCGACCCGTTGATAAGCGAAGTTGCTTTGGCTCATATTACGCTTAAAGGTATGGATGATTTTTGCGATATTATGTGGAATTATTATGCAAGACACTAACTATTTGAAATGGTGCGCCGATAAGGATAAAGGAATAAAATTAGTTGCGCCTTCCGAAAACCTGGTCCGCGCATATCTGGAAAAATCAAGGACTGCAATAAAATCGATGGAGTTAAACGCAAATGCAGGAATAACCGAATGGGCGGTTTCCGCAAGCTATTATGCACGATACTTCTCGGTTTATGCCGTAATGTCAAAAATCGGAGTCAAATGCGAGATACACGACTGCACCATAGTATTGTTCGCTTACTTATTCGGCGACAGCATTCCGCACCACTTTATCAAGGAATTTAAGCAGTCAAAAGATGACCGCGTGGACCTTCAATATTATCCAAAAGAAGTAAAAATAAACCCCGAGCATTTAATCAGTCAAACTAAAACATTTGTTCTCCAGATAGAAGAGATACTGGACGGATTGAATTCGGAAAAAATAGAAGCGCTGCGGAATAAGGTCAAAGAAGCGATTCTGCGTTAGAATGATTTCTAATTTTCGCGACAATAAAGTGTCCGTTATTCTTTCCTATAAGCCTTCCTCCTCATCGTCGTCAAAACAGCAGGAATCTCAGGAATATTTATTGCACAAATCCGCTGTTTTTCCTCCTCAAAAACTTGTGATACCCAATCGCAAACCTGTGCGCCTCATCCCGCATCCTTTGCATAAGCTTTAGCGCAGGCTCTTTTTTATCAAGCCGCAAAGGTCCTGATTTTAAAGGAATGTATATCTCCTCCTCGCGCTTTGCAAGAGCTGCCAAAGGAATATCAACTCCGGCATCATTCATTGCTGAAATTGCCGCGCTAAGCTGCGCCTTGCCGCCGTCCACCACAACCAAATCCGGCAGCGGTTTGTTCTCGCGAACAAGCCGCGAATATCTTCTCCAGACAATCTCATGCATCGATGCAAAGTCGTTCTGTCCCGGAACAGAAAGTATTCGGAACCTGCGATAATTATTTTTATCAGGCGCACCATCCCTGAACTGCACCATTGCCCCGACAAGCCATTTGCCCATGATGTTGGATACATCGAAAAATTCAATAACAACAGGCACAGAACCAAGGCCGAGCTTTTCTTTTAGTTCAAGAAGTTCCGGCTCGTATTTTGTGCCGACTTCATGCGAAATATTTTTAAGCAGCAGGTCAAGCAGCTTTTTCTTTGTTCCTGACTTTGGCACAGACAGCCCGACTTTTTTGCCCGCGATTTTTTCAAAGTACGCTTTCAGGATATCCGCATCATCGGGCTCCTCAGGCAAAATAACATTTTCCGGAATCGGCGCTTCATAATAATGCTGCTTCAAAAAGTCTGCAAGAAATTTCTTGGGCTCATCGCCGGACGTTGCCTCATGCTTTGTCCTTCCAAGCAGCACCCCGCGGCGCACATTGAAAATCTGCACATAATAAATGTCGCCTGCGCGCATGTAACCTATTATGTCCTCGTTGTACTCGCGCTCTGCCTCGATTTTCTGCCTGACTGATAATGCCTGCACTGAGTTAATTTCATCGCGATATATTTTTGCAGCCTCAAAATTCTGCGCGTCCGAAGCCTCCTGCATTGCCTGCTGCAGCTCTGCAAGAACATCTTCTATATTGCCGCGCAAAAAAGATATTGCGCCTTCCACGTGCATTCTGTATTTTTCTCTTGATATGTTGCCGATGCATGGCGCGCTGCATTTCTTGGTATCGTGCTTTAAGCACCTGTGCCATGGGATTGTATTGCAGCCTCGCAGCCTGAAAATCTCGACTGCAAGCTTTGCTGTACGCCGCGCGGATTTTACATCAGTAAACGGACCAAGATACAGCGAGCGCTTGTCTTTCTTTTCGCGTGTGATAAAAACTCTTGGAAAATCGTCCTCAAGAGTGATGCGAATATAAGGATAGCTTGAACTGTCTTTCAGTGCTATGTTGTACCTGGGCTTGTGCTCCCAGATTAATTTTGCCTCAAAAATCAGCGCCTCAACTTCGTTGTCTGTAATAATATATTCGATGTTTTGGGCTTCCCCTATCAATTGCGTGGTCTTTGGGTCATGAGGCCGGCTTGGTGTATAAGATGCAACTCGCTTTCGGATATTTTTTGCCTTGCCGACATATATTATTTCTTCCCTGCTGTTGCGCATAATGTAGACGCCAGGGTTAGCGGGAGCATTTTTAGTAGATTGAAGCATAATAGATGTGTGTTTTTTAAGAGTTAAAAAAGCTTGTCCTGTTCAACTTCCTTTTTTGCTCACTCCTGCATCGGATACTAAAGATGTCAACTCATGCGCCGCAAGAACAGTCATGCACAGAAACGAGCCCAGGACAAATATAATGCCCTCGTGGTACATAATCCGCGGGTCTACCCGCTCGAATGCCAGGCTTTGCCCGTAGCCGTCGGTTCCCTTGAGGCTCGCCCCGTAATCGATAAGAAGCATGCCAAGCGAAAACAGGAATCCAAGCGCAACTACCGAGAATATCTTAAAGGAAAGCCATTTTTTCATATTACCCCTCTTTGACTCCTTGTCTTCCGGCGCTGCGCCCTTATCAGGCAGTCCATTAATTGGAGATTTTCCTGTTTAAAAACAAGTCATAATTTTTAAAACAGAATTAGGTATGTGTCGATTGGCGGCATATATTGCTCTGTTTTTCATCCCAAATTCCTTATTAAATCTATTTAGCCCTCTTTATGAAATGGCACTCCAAATTACACCTATTGAGCCCACGGGCATATACGCCTCCAAAGTCAAATCATCGGCAGAAGCTCTTGGTTTAGACCTCGAAGTGTACCCCTATTCGCAAATACTGGAATCTATGGAAAAAGGCGCAAATGTTTTTGAAGTGTGCGCCCGAATTACAGGGACAGGAATTGATGAACAGCTTAAATTTGTGCTTGCGTCAAATGGTTCCCTTAATGATTATCCCTACATCCAGGCGGCTGTATGTGTTGTTCCGTCTTCAGGGCGCGTAGACTTTAACAAAATACCGGTATTATTAGAACAAGAGCTTTACAAATCCATTAAGGACTATAAATTTTCTTCCAATAGGGCGAAACCGGAAATAGTCGGTATCGAGCCGGGATATTTGGGATTTTACGATAACCTGCGCTTTCCTAAGTTTGAGGAATATGGCGACATCTTCCCGATATTTGATAAATCTCACTCGGAGGAAAAAATACCTTATTTAATTGATAGCTCTGTAAAAGACCTGATGGCGATTTGCGCGCCTTTAGGCAAAGGGAAGACTAATGATTTGGGTGTAATTTCCGGCAAAGAAAATATTGGATTTTATTTGGACACTTTCCTCGAATCTATTATAGGAAAAGGGTCATTTGCTTTTGGAAATGTCTGCAAAGAAAAAGATCGCAGTCAGCTTAGTGTTTCACAATCAATTCTTTGCCGGTATTAGCAGCTTTTTATTCTTCATTTCTAAACTTCTATTTATGGACTTCAAACTCGTCTCGGATTTTGAGCCAAAAGGCGACCAGCCCAAGGCAATAGAAGAGCTTGCAAAATGCGTAAAGTCGGGCAAACTGAACACTCTTCTTGGCGTTACAGGCTCCGGGAAAACATTCACTGTAGCAAACCTGATCCAGAAACTTCAAATGCCTGCCCTGGTAATCTCGCACAATAAAACACTGGCAGCGCAGCTTTACAGCGAGTTCCGCGGGTTTTTCCCGGACAATGCAGTCGAGTTCTTTGTAAGCTACTATGACTATTACCAGCCCGAAAGCTATATTCCTCAGACCGACACTTATATCGAAAAAGACGCATCAATCAATGAGAAAATCGAGCGCATGCGCCTGTCGGCAACAACATCGATAATGAGCCGAAAAGACGTCGTGGTTGTTGCCAGCGTTTCATGCATTTACGGCCTTGGCTCCCCGCAGGAATACAGGCAGTTTACTGTTTCGCTTAACACAGGAGAGAAAAAGCCGCAGAAAGCCCTTGTTTCGCGCCTTGTGGAAATGCAGTACGAGAGAAACGACACAGAACTTCTCCCCGGAAGATTCCGGATACGCGGGGATACTATCGACATAATTGGCGGATACGACACAAAAATCACCCGAGTCGAATTTTTTGGCAATGAAATCGAGAAAATGAGTTTTGTCAATCCCGAGGACGGCAAAATAATGGGGATACTTGAGCGCACAATAATATTTCCTGCAAAACATTTCGTAGTGGGAAACGCTGCAATAAACCGCGCAATAACAACTATCGAGCAGGAAGTCGATGAATGGGCGCCGACGCTGCCGCCGCTTTATGAGGAAAGAATCCGCACCAGGACAAAATACGACCTTGAGATGATTAAGGAAATCGGATATTGCAGCGGAATTGAGAATTACTCACGCCATTTTGACGGCAGAAAACCGGGTGAGCCGCCCTGCTGCCTTCTTGATTTTTTCCTGGATGCTTACGGCAATGATTTCCTGATTATTATCGACGAATCCCATGTCACAATACCTCAGCTTCACGGGATGTTCGGAGGCGACTGGTCGCGAAAAAAGAACCTTATAGACTACGGGTTCCGCCTACCAAGCGCGTTTGACAACCGGCCGCTGAAGTTCAACGAATTCCAGAGATTCATGAACCGCACTATTTTTGTTTCCGCAACCCCGGGAGATTATGAATTAAAAGAAAGCGGTTGTGTTGTCGAGCAGATTATCCGGCCTACAGGGCTTGTGGATCCTGCAATAGAAGTCAAAAAAACTGACGGGCAGATTCCTGATTTATTGAAAGAAATACAAAAGACAACACAGGCAGGCGACAAGGTGTTTATCACAACCCTCACCAAGCGGCTTGCAGAGGACCTTACTGAATATCTTCTAAAAGAAGGCGTCAGGGCAAGATACCTGCACTCGGAAATCGCAACGCTTGACAGGACCGAAATCATCAGGGCACTTCGGGCAGGCGAGTTTGACGTTCTTGTCGGAATTAATCTTTTGCGGGAAGGCCTTGATGTGCCCGAGGTTGCGCTTGTGGCAATACTCGACGCTGACAAGGAAGGATTCCTACGGAACGCACGCTCGCTTATCCAGACAATCGGCAGGGCATCAAGGAATGTGAGGGGCAGGGTATTGCTTTATGCAGATACAATGACGCGGTCAATGAAAGAGGCAATAGGGGAAACAGAGCGCAGAAGGACCTTGCAGGTGGAGTTCAACAAAGCACATAATATAACGCCAAAGACCATTGTCAAGGCCGTGGAGTCTGCAGAAGCAGTCGTACCCGCCACAGGCCCGCTTGATAAGGTAAAGCTCCATGACGAGCTTGTGCAGCTTGATGCGGAGATGAAAACAGCTGCAGAAAGCCTTGATTTTGAGCGCGCGATTCTTTTAAGGGACAGGATAAGGGGATTAAGAAAGGGACTAAAATAATCTACAGATATTATACTGCTTCACTACGCTGCCTCCTCGTCGCTCAATTGCGGATTCAGTGTACTGCCGCACTTTCTACCGTCGTCGAAACAAACGGTACTCAATGCGAGGTAGTGTGCAAAGCAGTTTATTTCTCCTCCGTCTCCTCAAGTATCTCTTTCAATATATCCTTTTTCTTCTTTCCCGGTGGCTCGTAGGCTCTCACAGCATCCTTGCCTGCTTCGCGGTATAGCTTGGCATGGGACAATTCCTCATGAGGCTCTTTGGGAGCATTCGCTTCATTCAAATGCTTTTCAATGCCGCCGGGTTCTTTTGATACATGGTATGGTTTATGGTACTCGTGAACCTGAGTTCCAGTATTCCCGGGTTTTCTATGATATTCCTTCTTTACAGGCTCCTCCTTCGCGGATTCTTCAGAAGAAGGCACGGCCTCGCTTGTGCAGAATCTCCAGATAAGTTTTCCATTCAAATCTATGCAGAAGGCGCACTGTACTGCCGAAGAGAAATATATGAAATTATCATGGATTATGATGTCTCCAGATACTTCGTCGGCAACCTCAAAGCGCCATAGCACTTCCCTGGTTTTCAAATCAACGGCGTAAATGTGGTAATCTGACGCGGCAAAATACATGGCACCGTTATGAAAAGATATAGGAGAAGAAACGCGGCATCCAACCTTGAATTTCCAGAGAAGATTCCCGCTTAAGTCCAGTGCGTAAATATGCTCGTCAAAGCAGCCGAAATAAAGAACATCCTCGTTTATTGTTGCCGGAGAGCAGAGCATGCCTGCCGTCTTATGCTCCCAGTTCTTTTCTCCCGTCCTGGCATCAAGGCTATAAAAAGTGTCTGCTGTACCGAAATATACGCTGCCTTTATATACCGGCGGTTTGGAGAGCATAGCCCGATTGCGGTATTAAAGCATAAATATGTTCAAGTGCATTAATTATAAAATACGTCATAAAGTGAATTTTTACTATTAGTGTGATACTCATGCAGCAATTAAAAAACCTTATCGAGGCGGCTCTTTTCATAGCGGCAAAGCCCCTGGCTTTCGAGGAATTAAAAAAAGTAAAAGGCCTGGAAGCAATCCCTGATGAAGAGCTGCAACAAATCCTGAAGTCAATGGAATCCGATTACGACAGCCACGGCATCAGGGTCATAGAGGATAACGGGCACTTTGAGCTGCGCATAAAGGACGAGTTCGTAAAAAGCGTCGAGCATCTGGCACCGAACAGGGACTTCTCAAGGGCAGCCCTGCAGACTCTCTCCCTTATTGCATACAGGAGCCCTGTAAAGCAGAGCGAAATAATAGACATCAGGGGAAACCGCGCATACGAGCATGTAAAAGAGCTCCTTGAAAGAGGATTCATAAAATCCGAGGCACAGGGCCATACTAATATTCTTTCTATAACGCAGAAATTTCTTGATTATTTCAGCCTGAAAAGCGCCGAGGAGGTAAAGGCGTATTTTGCAAAGAAGATAGAAAAGGACGAAAGAAAGGCTGTGAAAAAAGACAATGCGGCTCAACAGGGCGAAGAAAAGCAGGAAGGAAATGGAGATGTTCAGGAGCAGCCCAAGGAAGAAGAGGATAAGGAGCGCGTTTGCAGGGATGACACACAACCTGCTTCAGGCAAGTCGCGAACAAGCGACGATGAAGAACGCGGGAAAAAGTTGAATTCGCGGTCTGAGGACGATGAGGAGCATATGGTCGAAGAGTTCAATAAAGGCGCGGCGGAATAATTTACGTTCTTATGATTGTTCAAACCAATTGAATCAATGCTACGTCAATTGCCGAAGTATTACTGTCAATTTTAAAATATTTATAAGTCACGGCAAGCCAGTTTACCCTCATGAGCCTCGAGGAAATCATGCACAAGCCGACGTTTGTCGATAAAGACGCAACAGTAAAGGAAGTCGCAAAGGTCATGGCAGAAAAATCAATAGGCTCTGTTCTTGTAGGAAGCGCAGAACGCGTTCTTGGGATTTTCTCCGAGCGCGACCTGCTTGTGAAGGTTGCTGCAAATGATGTGGATTGCAACAGCGCAAAAGTGAAGGATTACATGACCGCTCCAGTAAAGGCAATAGATGTCAATTTATCGATTTTTGACGTGCAAAGCATCATGATTGAAAACCACATCAGGAGGCTTCCTGTCACGCAGGGCGGCAGGATTGTCGGCATGGTATCTGCCCGCAATGTCATGGAGAATATGAAATACGAGCACCTCAAAAAAAGCTATGCACATTCTGCACAGGAAATGTATGCGAGGTATTGGTAAATTGCTCTGCCTCAAACCAGTTTCAAATCCTCTCGCTTATGTTCGTGGCTTTAAAAAGTATCTTAAATTCTTTTCAAGTCATCTTCCAGCTTTTTGCCGGTCTGCTTTTCCCATTCTGCTATAGGAATCCCGAATTTCTTGTTTATCTTGTCGCGGTAAAATTCAGGAAGAACATTGAATGCGCAGAACGGGATAATCCTGCCGTCAGGGGTTACATAATGGATAACGCACCTTTGCACCCTGTCGATGTCGTAGTTATACGGGTCCATGAAGTGCATCGAGCCGATCATCATCGAGCGCAGCACAAACTTATCGGTTCCTCCTTTTTTGAGCAGGACATCGACAATCATGGACGCGACATCAACGTCTTTCGGGGCCTTTTCCTTGTTAACTATCTTGCTAACCTTTGAATAAAGCTTGGTTGCGGCCTTGAGCTTCCCGACATTTGTTCCCAGGTCCTCAAAAGACAGTTCTTTAAGAAGCTTATAAGCCCTGCCAATATCTACGAACTCTTCCAAGGGAATTATTTTGTCGCCATCCTTGAATACGAAAGTGGCCATTCCGCAATGTGAATTACACGTAAACTTCGTTATTGGCATGCCGCCGCGCACTTTTGAAATGATATCGGCAACAGGCGCCACCGTCGGAACAGGATAAAATCCGCTTGCGCGAATCAGCCCTTTGCTCTGTGCCTCAAGCTTATGAGCCATGTCCGGAATAGTTATCCTTTGTGCCTTTCTTTTCTCTTCCTCGGATATCGAGCGTGTCATTGTGCCCACAAAAGATACCGGCTGGAAATTAACGCTTCGCACAACGTCAATATTATCAAGCCCGAACCTGACAATCGGCCATATCTCGTGGTCATTCACCCCGTTTATAAGCGTGGGTACTAGCGTTACCGGCATGCCTGCTTTCCTGCAGTTCTCGATTATCTTTGGAATATATTCGTGGTTTTTGGGGTTTGTCGTTGCAGTAACGCCGTCGAAACTCAGGTACAGGAAATTCACGCCGGCTTTGCGGTATCTTGCGACAAGGTCCGGGTCAAGGGCAAGCGTAATGCCATTTGTGTTAAGCATGATGCTCTGGAAGCCCATCTTTACTGCTTCCTTAATGATATCCAGCATATCGTCGCGGATTGTCGGCTCCCCGCCTGTAAACTGGATGGCATTTGTAGGAACTGGCCGCTCGTCACGCAGCACACGAAGCATCTCGACAATTTGCTCAAACGGCGGCTCGTATACATAGCCGTTTTTCTTTATATTGTCAAGACCTGCAAAACAGTACCAACAGCGCTTATTGCAGCGGTTCGTGACAAAGACATTGGCAAGGGCAGTGTGGGATTTATGGGCAGTGCACAGCCCGCAATTATACGGGCATGCGACCTTGGAAGGGTCTATACTTATCGCGGGATTCGAGACCCCGGCACCCTCGCTGGCAAAGCCTTCAACCCACTTATACATATTGGCATCGCCCCAGTACAATTCTTTGAAGCTGCCGTGTACATCGCACTTTTTCTGGAGCCATACCTTCCCGTCCTCCTCTACCACAGAAGCATCAATTACCTTGTTGCATTTGGGGCAGATCGAGCGGGTCATCTTGAGTAAAGTCATAAGCATCGCAGTAGAATATTGCGCTATAAGTTATTTAAGCCTTAATTGGCGCGGCTGTTCTTATAATGCTTTTGCCGCAATCATGGCAATTCTTGGGTTTTTCATTATAATCTTTGCAGCAAAACCGAGGTCTCCATTCAGAAGCTTCAATACGCCTTCGCTGCTAATCGAATCCGTTATCTTGTTTATCTCTTCGTCAGATAGAGACAGGCATTCGTTTACTATTTTCTCAATTCTTGCAAGATTCTTGCCATGCATATCCCACCATACTCTGTTGTATTCGTCAAGGTTTTTCTCTGTTGTATCTTCCTCTCTTATTGCCCTAGCAATTACCCTAGCTGCAAGCCTGGCTCCGTTGATTGCTTCTGCGATTCCGCCCCCGTGCATGGGATTCACCTGGTGTGCTGCGTCTCCTACAGCAAGGAAGTTGTCAGCAGTCATTTTCTTTAAGAAATTGCCAAAAGGTATGCCTCCTGCATTCTCCTCTATTATTGAGCCTTTTTTGATTGATGGCATTGATTCAATCCACTTGTCAAGATAGTATTTTGCGGTTTCGCTCTTGCTCTTTCCAAGCACAAAACCAATGCCGACATTGGCGATATGGTCGCCTTTTGGGAAAATCCAGATATAACCTCCCGGAGCGACATTTGCCCCTAAATAAAAATACAGCCTGTTAGGACGCTCTATATCTATTCCTGCCATCTCGTACTGGTAACATGATATGGAGTTCGGGATAGGAAGACTTGTGTTCAACCCGGCCATTCTCGCAATCTTTGACTCAACACCGTCTGCTGCAACAACCACCTTGGCAGCAATATTGTGCTTTTCCCCGTTGTAATCAACGATAACTCCTGATACTTTTCCTGCCTTTTTTA
>CABMCT010000070.1 GCA_902384675.1 uncultured archaeon
ATACATTAGGCAACGCAGATGGAACAGGGTTTACAAGTGGATATAAGAATGGAGATAAAACCGAACCTAACTGTTTTTATTATTGTAAACGAGACAGTCTATTGTTAGGAGAATACGACCAAGTTCAAAATCGTGCCTTTGAAACCTGTCGGTACATAGGAGTATATGATAATAATGAATTGCAGTTCTTGAGTTCTTTAAATACAGGCGCTGCATGGAACATGTACTCTCTTGTTAATATCTATGCGAGTTCACCAGAGCCTCCATCGGGAGGAGGAATATACGACATAACAAAGGTCTATGACATTGTTGGACTATCTTACTTCAAAATTAGTAGTTTCATTAAGGCTTCACAACCTGTTACGAAAGAGGTATTTTATAATGGAGATTGTTTCCTTCAAAGGACTTACATAAAACAATGCTACAATCAGGATAATGTGGACAGTGACGCAGGAGTGGACGACTATTCTGTGAATTATGCACATGGAGTTATCTTCAGTATCGTGTCGGAAAACAATGTAAATACGGCCATGCGAGTAGCGAGTCTTACGGATTACTACTATCCTGGTTCCTCATCGTCTCTTATATCTCTTAATTCAGGTTTGAATGACAGAGCATTTTACAAATTTGCTTCCAATGACAACAATCCTGAATCTACTATTATCAATGCGGGATATAATCAAACGCTTTCAGGATTCTTTTATGAAGGATACGACCCGCAGCTTCCATTTCAGGAGACGAGGTATCCGACAAGAATTATGTACAGCGAGGAACATCCGAATGGTTCCTTTACGGATTTTTACAGGATATTTGACGAAGCTGCCTTTCAGGATTACGACTACCGTCATGGAGAGATAACATACATCACCGACTTTCACTCCCGACTTATTTCCGTTCAGCAGTCAGGAGTGAACCTTCATTACGTCAATGAGCGCGCTATGATGAGCGGAAGCAGCGCTGGACAATTACTTGTCGGGACAGGAGACGTGCTCAATGCCAAGGCGGAGATTGTAAGTGATGTTTACGGCAGCCAGCATCAATGGAGCATGGTTCCGACTGATTACAGCTTGTATGGTTTTGACTACAATAAGCGTGTAATATGGAGAGTTAAAGCCGATGGCAAGTTTGAAAACATCAGTTCTCTTAAAGGAGTGAAGAAATGGATAGATACTGTATTTATCCCTACAGATAATCCCGAAAGTACCATTTTAAATATATTCCCTGATAATCCGGTTAATGCGGGTGGGATACTTGGTGCTTACGACCGTAAGTATGATGATGTTATTTTCACTGTACTTGGCATGTATGAGACGGGCTCTCAAGACAATAAGGAACCTGTTTTCTATGGCGATACGATTGCCTTTAATGAATACCTTGATGAATTCACTTCGCGGTATAGTTACAATTCTCCATTCTATATTACACTTAACAATGACTTTTTAAGCGTTGCTCCTACCGGAAATGGAACTGCTACAAATGTCTTTTGGATACATGACGCGGGCACGGCTATTACGAATGGACTGCCTAATTGTCAGACCTTTTATGGGAATTTGAATAAGTCATGGGCAGAATGGATACATAATGAGCAGTCTGATATCGAGAAAATTTATGAACACCTTGAAATTTCTTCCGGAGGTAACGAATTCAGTAATATAACCTATACGACAGAGGAACAGGTTTCAGATAATACTACTTTCAGACAACCTAATAAACAGTATATTGACCCGCGTTTCAGGGAGAATTTTTGGTTATGCCCGGTTCCGAGGGGGACTAACATACTTAACAATGCCGATAACAACCCTGATGCAATAGAGAGCGTAATGCGGGGGAAGTATATGCAAACCTACTTAGAGTACAATCAGAACCGTCCGCAGTATCTAAAGAGCGTATTAACCTTCTGGAGACCAAGTTTCTAATGAACATCAACAGGACAGGATATTTAAAGCGTAGTCGTACAAAAGAGAATGACTATAACATCATTCCTTCAGGAGATATTACAACCAAAAATATGGCTTTCCCAATTTATGCTAATGGAAAACTTTTACTTCCTGACACCGGTGATTACAAATTTGATACTAACTTTGTGGTGGAAACGCCCGTAAATAAGGATACTATGAAAAAACCAAAAAAGAAATTAAAGATGCAGATGGGTGGCGCTGCCGACCCAACATCATCTATGATGGGAGCGCTTACTGGTCCTTATGGAGGTATGATAGCGGCTATGGCAGGGAAAACAATTGCCGGTGATGCTATGCTTATGAAACCGCATGAGACATATAAAGGACTGGAAGACCCTCAGCTAAACCTTGGTGAAGCGGGTCAATCTCTAATGACATCTGGTCTGCCGGGTCTTGTAAAATACGGGATAAATTATAGTAAAGATGTAAAGGATTACGAAAAAAACTTATCGCAGACACAGTCCATGAATAAGGTCATGTATGAAAAGACACACGACCCTTATGGACAATATGGATATATGCAAGGAAATGCTGCAAAGAATGTTTACAGTCTTGCAGAAGGTGGAGGCATATTCGGTGGACCGGGGCGTAATCTGTGTGGGGCATATCACGATTCCGGTGGAGGTCCGTTGAGTGGATTAAAGAAAATAGGGAAAAGTATTTTTCATGGCAAGTCAAGCATACCAAGAGCAGAATTCCGTCATACTACAACCAAGACAATTCCTGTTGAAGAAAAGAAGGTAGCGCCTATGACTGTACCTATGTTTGATGATGGAGGTAATATAAGTCCTGAGAAAAGGAATTTATACACTGTTATAGCAAACGATGCCGGGCATGGAAGCGTATCGCTGAGTAAACAAGAAGGTGGACAGATACCTACGGAACTTAATGACTTATTTGAGAGGGCAATGCAGGAGAGTGGGGGCGATGAAGAAAAGGCAAAGGCATTGGTAGATAAACATTTTCATAACCCGCAGATGCGTAAAAAGAAGAAATAATGCGCTTGACATGGGACTTTGACAACTCCTTGCGTAACCATGATGGCACTGATATTGAACCTTCACACAGAAAGATCAAGAAGCAGATAGCCGAAGGACACGAGGTGTCTATAGTTACAAGAAGGCATGAAGACGATATTCACTCCGGTTTTGACGGGGATGATGTAGAAAAGTACGTTAAAGAGAAAATAGGCAATATCCCGGTTCATTTTGATGATAGCGAATTAAAGTATAAGACGCTTGATGAAATGGGAGTTCATGTGCACTATGATGACGACCCGAAGGAGATAGAAGCGCTTAAGAAACATACTAATATTAAGGGTATTTTGGTTACTGACGGCAAGGGAGTAGACACTAAAAAAACAGAAGTTCAAACACAAGTTGAAACACAAGTTAAAACACAAAGTAAGACTTTTGACAAGGATAAGAAATATGGAGACAAGATAGCGATTGTATATGATTTTGGAACTTTTATATCTGTCGCACATAGGCTGGCACAAGATTTTGGAAAAGTATATTATTTCACGCCATGGGTTTCTGGTTTTCCTTATGTAAAAGACACTTCGATAGGTTCCGGATTTCCTGATTTTGAAAGGATAGATAATTTCTGGGATTATGCAGATGAAGCCGACCTTATTTATTTTCCGGAGGTATCCTGCGGAGATGTTCAAAAAAAACTAGTGGCGCTGGGAAAGAATGTATGGGGAAGCCGTGGAGCAGAAATACTGGAAATGAAGCGAATGTTTTGGATTGAGAAACTAAAAGAATTGGGGCTTGAAACTCCTGAAACGAGAGAATTTAATAATCTTGAGGAATTAATAAAAATATTAAAAGAAGAAGAAGATTTATATGTAAAGCTGGATGATATGTTCCGGGGGGAGTTTGAAACTTTTCATCATGTTACATGGTCTACCACAAGAGGTCTTATAGAGAAAGTCCGTTATCACATGGGCGCTCTTGCCGAAAGACTGTCAGGTATTATCCAGAAGCCCATAAAATCAAAACTTGAATTTGGATTTGACATATGGTTTACCGGAGGTAAATTTCCATCTGTACTGCCTATTGGCTATGAAATCAAAGACCTTGGGTATGTTTGTAAGATAGACAAATGGGAAAATATGCCTTCCGGTGTATTGGCGATTATGGAAAAGATTGCTCCATTGCTTCAATCGTATGGCTATCGTGGCTCTTTCTCTGCGGAAATACGGCATGGCGATGACGGGAAATGGTACTTTACAGACCCTTGTTTGCGCAATGCAAATCCCGCCTCATTTATTCTGATGGATATGTGTGATAATTTTAGCGAGATTGTCTATGAAGGCTCACAGGGAAAGACAGTTCCTCCTATATGGAATTCTAAATATGGGGTAGAAGTAACAATTAATTCAGAATTTCTTCTTCAGAATTATGGCGAACTTAATTATCCGAAAGAACTGGGCAAAAAAATAAACAGGATGAACGCTTATTGTGATTCTAAAGGCTGTGTATGGAATGTTCCTGATGGCGTAAAAGACAGTTTTGGTTCCGTGATAGAGAAGGGGAATGACATTGACGACATGCTTAAAGCGATAAGGAGTTCCATGGATAAGATAAAAGGATATAAAGTGGAAATTAATCCTACGCAACTTGAAGAGGCTGCCGTCGCATTAAAAAAAAATTGATTTATGAACACAACAATAAACATTATTCCGCATTCACGTCAGCGTTACGAAACCTGTGGGGATTGGATATTCGACGATTTTGGGGACTTGCACATAAGGATTTCAGATACAGGAAATACAGATTATGAATTTCTTGTCGGCATACACGAACAAATAGAAGCATATCTTTGCAACAAGAGACGTATAAAAGAAAAAGATATTACAAGGTTTGATATTCAATTTGAAAAGAACCGAGAAGAAGGAAATACTGATGAACCAGGTGACCATATATTAGCGCCTTATAGAAAAGAACATCAGTTTGCCACTAAGATTGAAAGAGAGTTGGCGAAAGAATTGGATATTGATTGGAACGAATATTCAAAAACAATTGATGAATTATGAAATACACTTCTGAACAAATATCGTCTGCATGGAAGAGTTATCTTTCCTCAAGACATTCTTCTGCACAACATAGACAAGATGGCGGACGCGTTAGGCGCAAACTCAAGAAGGCAGCTACGCAAGATGTGGAGGCCAATGAGATGACAGAGCATAGACAGGACGGAGGAATCATACATGGACAACCCGGTATAGATACCAACCATGCAGAGTTACGCCCCGGCGCTATGGTTATCCCTAAAAAGAAAGTTAAGAAAGCTGTAGAGGACGGTATAGTAAACCCCAATAAAAAGGCAGATAAGTATCAAGCTGGCGGAGTACCCGTCAAACTTACGGCTGGAGAGGCGGTGTTATCTCCTGAAAAAGCAGCCCTATTACATTACTCTGGCGTGGACTTAAATAGCTACGCACCGGATTCACAGCACCCTTATACTGACAATACGGCAAGGAATGCAAATATTAACCCTGCATCTACTCATTTGAACTACCTTATGGACTCGGTAAGTCGGTATCATACCGCCGATTCACTTATGAATGCCCCGGGTGTTGATGAGAAGTTTAAGGCAGACATGTATCGGGATATGTACTCAAAACCGGGGGAGATGCAAAACGGAGGTCGCATATATGAAGATTATGGACGTGTTAATGCAAGACAGAGGAAGAAAGAGTTTGATGAAGCGAACTTGATGTTAAGAGATGCCTATGCCGGTTCTTCTAATAACATGCTTGATAACCATTCTTTGATAAGACACTTTACCTATGCACCTTCTAATTCTTCCACGGTCGACGATTCATTAGCTCATAGTATCTTCTATCCTCCGGTTCAAAAAATTATACCTGAAAATAACAAGATGCAGTTATCTGCTCTTCCGGCTTTTAAATCTGGCGGAGGAATACATATCAAGAAGGCGAACAGAGGGAAGTTCACAGAGTATAAGAAACGAACAGGAAAGACTACCGAAGAGGCATTACACAGTAAAGACCCTCATGTACGCAAGATGGCTAATTTTGCTAAGAATGCGAAGAAGTGGCATCATGCAGATGGCGGTCCGATAGGCTTACAAGACGGAGGAACTTCGGATAGTACAAAACAAGCTGACAGGAGTAAGGCCGTATACAATTATTGGCATAACAGAGAGCAGCAGAATTTTTCTTCGCCGTCATTGCAGACTATCCCTCAACATAGCTCATCACCCCGCAAGAAGGTAAGCAGCAATACATCTCCGGCAAAGGTGAACACAGTTACTGTGCCCAGTACGGGAACTGTTCCTCCTATAGTTCAACCAAGAGATACAGCCCAGGCTAACATCCCCG
>CABMCT010000071.1 GCA_902384675.1 uncultured archaeon
TAGGACTGATAGAAGCAGTAAGTGTCCCGTTTGCAGGCATGTTGTCAATATAAGTCAGCAATGCATTGGCAGTTATTACGCCACTGCCACAATTACGCAGATAAACTGTCCTGCCATCCACATTCTCGACCTTGGCACAGTTTGATGCAGTTGCTTGTATTGTTTGTGCCTGTGTGTCTGTGCCTGACTGGACCTGCTTTTGTATTCCTCCGCTCCAGACATAAGCAATGCCTGCAGCAGAAACAGTCATCATCAGAAGAAGAACAGTGGCAACCACGGCTGAAATGGCTTTGGGCATAAAAGAATATTTGGGATTCTGTATTTATAAGTGTAGTTAATAGCCTTTCCTGATACGCTTAAATTTATTATTAGAACTACTTGACTTCCACTTTTCTTACTTCAACGCTTCTTACCGGGAATATCTTGGAAGCAGATTCATGAATCGCTCTCTGGAGCTTCTCGGTATTTATGTCCATCACTGCTTCGTCGCGTGTTTTGTTGCCAAGCATCTCGCCAGCGGTTTTAATGGTAAGCGCGCGCAATGTTTCGCGTATAGAAGTATTGGCCTTTTTCGCCGTTATAATCACCATTTTGAGCCGCATTTTCTTGTCTTTAAGCTGTATGTCCTGGATAGAATCCACGCGCGAGCTCCATCGGCGTATCAGGCGGGCAAGAGAGTCCTTCAGTAATTCCTGGCCAGCGTACTCTGTTTTTGCCTTTTTGCCGTCAAGCCCGGTGATTTTAAGCTTAACTGTTGTGTGCATGTGCTTGTAATTCTTGGTAAGCTCTGACAGGGAAACGTTTATTATTCTTCCGATAAGCGCAGATTCCTTTAGGGAGGGGACTTCTGCTATCACATCGCTTCCGAAGACATCCGGCATAGACACTGCGTACCACGATTTCTTTGACCAGGTATCCTTTCCTGCCTTCGGCTTTGCAGAAGTATCTGTTTTTTTCGTTTCTCCGGGCTGTTGCATTATTTCTACCATTTTTAGACATCTCCATTAACTATATGTACTTCACTTTGGGCTAAAAAGCCTCGAGTGAAACGAGAGGATTTTAAAACCATTCCTCATTTGCTTTGGGTTTTAAAGCCGAGAGCGACGCTGTCGATGGTTAATAAGGCGTCGCGAACGGATTTTTCACCATTCGTTTTATGTTGTGGGCGAAATTTACACGTTATACCAAAGCGTTCATAACGAGTCTTGCAATAGCCATACATTAATACGGAAGATTTATTAAGGTTGTGGAAGCGGCGAGTTTTCGGCGCTGCCCAAAATGAGGTTGATAAGCCATCCAAATGACTGAATTGTCTTAAGAGGCATACGCTCTTTTGAAAACACACCATTTCTGATATACTCGCTTTAAACGTGAACATAGCCCTGTATTAGGCAATCGTCATTTTTATCGAAAAATTGCTTTAGTGCCTTTCGTTTAAGTAAGTTCAAATGTCCTACTGTGTGTAAGACCTTTTTAAACAGCTTTCCATCATATATGCCTTTGCGCGTTTCAAAAACACCCACATCGCCGATTAAAGCATTTGTGAATGCAGTTACTTGAAACCTTTCATTTTCATTGATTCCCAAGCGTTTTAGTTCAGGATATTTTAAAACGCCTTCTGTGCCGTCAGTATAGTTGACTCCGAGTTCATGTGTTGAAGAGGGCAAATTGTAAACGCTTCTTATAATGCCTGTCCTTTCCTCAAGTGTATCTATTTCAGCTAACAACCCTTCAAATCGCGAAGCGCTTGCTCCGTAGCACATCCAATCCCAGCCATTTTTCGTAATATCTGTTTTATCCATTTTAATCTCCTCCATTTATCGTATGTCATCACTTTATTGTGATTAACATTAACCACTCTATAGTACGAACTAATATATATGTCTTTGTTCAGTTTTAGACGAAAATTTCGTTAAATTTATAAATTTATGCGAATATTTAGTATGTATATGGCAGAAAATCCAACAAACGCAGAAAAAATAGGGCAAAAAACCGCGAAGCTGGACGAGCGGGACAAAATGATAGTAAATCTCCTGAACAGGAACAGCCGCCTTACTCTAAAGGAAATCTCTCGCGAAGTCGGGCTTTCGATTGACGGGGTAAAGGGCAGGATAGACAAGATGAAAGAAACAGGGGTAATAGAGAAATTCACCATTATCCCGAACCCGAAATTCTTCGGCTTTCCGCTTGTGTCCCATGTTTATATCAGGCTCCAGAATATAACCGATGAGGCGCTAAAAGAATTCGAACGCTATCTCAGGAACCATTCACGCGTCATAGTTTTGATGTCGATGGTAGGCGATTATGACATGTATTTTGTGATTCTTGCAAAGGACACAATAGACCTCAATTCAATGAAAAACGAGATAAGAATGAAATTTCGCGGATTAATCGCGGACTGGAAAGAGGTTGTTGTTGCAAAAATACTGAAGTATGAGGAATACAAATTTTAGAGAGAAATTATCTGTGGTAACCTTCGTAACCAAATGAACTTTTTAAGAACCATTCAAAAATTTACAATTCCACATTAACCTCGTTCAAATCAACAATGTCTTTGCCGTTTTCCCATTTTTTCGGAAGAAGAGGGTCGATAAGCTCTATGAACTTCTTCTCAGACCCAAGAGGTATTTTCGCGCCTGCGGCATTCGTGTGACCCCCGCCCTCACCCCCGACTTCTTTTGATGCCTGCTGTACTGCTTTTCCGAGGTTTGCGCCGTTTGAGTTTATAAGTATCCTTCCCGAGACTTTTACCCCGTTGTCTGAATTCGCAAAGCCCACTGCAACATTTGCCTTAAGTATCGAGCGCATGGCAATGGAAACAGAAGTGCCTATCATATTGTCGGAAATATTGCTTCCTGCAATTACATACACTGCGTTATCTGTTTTTATGAAGCTGTCCTTGTTCACTTTTATCCAGTCAAGGTAAATCGCGATTTTCTTGCGGTATGCGCCCATTATGGCGTCAGCAGAATCGATATGCCCGAGGCACAATTTCATGCCGTCAACGGGCTTTTCAATCCTGCCGCAGGCGTTAAGTATTGTTGTGAATTCCCGTATCTCGTAATTGCTTGAAAGCTTGTAGACATTTCCTATCAAATCCCCGGGCTTTACTCCTGCGTTTGCCGCCTCGATTAAGAGCGCGCTTGCAAGCTTTTTCTCGTCATCCTTGGACAAATCGCAGAGCCGCAGCCACGAGCCTTTTTTGTCTTTGATAGGAACGCCGTAATTATTCAGGAACTGGAGCGCCCCGGACTGGTTGCCGGAAATGTTCGGGATAAAAGGGTCTGTGGAATATTCTACCGCCTTGATAAGCGGCCGCGTGTATCTGCCAAAAAGCCTCAGGCCCTTGTCGACTTTTATTTTTCCTGCCAGCTCGGCATCGTTTAAGAACATCGAATTTATACCCTTGAAATTACCGTTCACTTTCTGAACATCCCCTGCAGCGCCTATGACCGCCAAATCAACAAGCTTCCATGCCTTTGATGTCAGCATCCTGCAGATAAGATACGCAACCCCCGCCCCTGAAATTTCATCCTTGCCGTCGATTCCCACAAGGTGCGGGTTCACATGGGTGAGGGATTCGAGCTCGGCATCAGCCGGCTGGTGATGGTCTGCAACAACAACTTTTTTGCCTGAAAAGAACTCTTTTATTGTGGCGAGTTGCCCGCTTCCTAAATCCGTGAATATCCATAAATCCGCATCCTTCTTTGACAAATCCTCTGCAATATCGCGCTCAAGCTGCTTTACAAAATCTATCTGGAAATTTTTCTTTAAGGTGTTCAGGGTTTCGTACATTATTGCCCCGGCGCAGATGCCGTCTGCATCGAAATGCGTGACAACCCTGATATAGCCCTTTTCCGACCTTATGACATCGGCAGCCTTTGAAGCAAGGCCAAGAAGAAGATTGAGGTTGTCGGGATTCATAGGTGCTTTATTGGATAAGAAATATTAAAAATGAAATAGTGAAATTTTATTTCAATGTCATCTTATCCAGACAACAATATCAGCCCTTTCGACAGGTTGTGAGCAGTCATGGCTCATCGAAGGGCCGTTTTCGCATCCTGCATACCATGTTGCAAATCCGCACGAATCTTTTTGCGCATTTGACCAGCCGTTTGAAGAACAAGAGCAGCCTGTCGAATTAGTGTATATGGCGCTCCCCCACCCGTCAGTATAATTGTACTTTAAGTAAAATTCCTTCAAATCGTTGAGTACGCCGCAACTGGCTGATGTCCAAAGATTCGGGCTTGTAATTTTGTTGTAAATTGTTGCGCTGACAGGACTGTAAACGCCATGCCGATAAGTCTGGTTCCAGTAAGTCCGCGTTGTTTTTTCGCCTCCGTTCATAATAGCCTTTATATTTGCATCCGATAGCTTAATTGATGATACCGACCCCGGATCTATCCCGCTTCCGATTGCATTCGTGTTCCAGCACGTCGGGTCCGAGGCTTTGCATACTGCAGCCAATGTCCAGCCCCCTTCGTCTGTGCGCATATCGCAGTAGGCCTGGAAGGCGGTTCCGCCTGCAGGTGCTATCCAATATATGCCATTATTAGGCAAAAATGCATCTGAAAGAATATCAGCACAGGACAATCCGGGATTTGTATTGCCGCCTTTTTTTGGTATGCTTGAGAATGTTTCGGAAACATCAGCATTTCGGTTTCCAATCTTTATCTTTGCGTTTCCTGATATGTTTCCTGCGCCCAATGTCAGGACACCGACTTCTCTTGGGCCTAATGCCGCAGCGGAAAGAGAGGCATTTACAGGGATGCCGTTAACATACGCTACAATTGAGGCGTTCGTGATTGTCCCTTCTCCGCAATTCCTTATATACACCTTGTTGCCGACAGCCGTATCAATCTTTATGCAAGAGCTTGCCTGTGCCTGTATATTGCCTGCCTGTGTTTCGGTGCCTGTCTGAACACCTTTCTGTATCGACGAGGTCCAGACATAAGCAATGCCTGCTGCAGAAACAGTCATCATCAGAAGAAGAACAGTGGCGACTACTGCTGAGATTGCTTTGGGCATGAGGAAATATATGAATGCTGCTATTTATATTCTTTTCAATAAACTAAACTTATGCTTTCATGGCACTGGCGTGCCAAGCTTTCCAGCCTGAAGCAATTGGCATATGGCTGTAAATGGCGCGGCGTAATAATCGAAGAGAGTCTGGAGGATAAATCGCTTCTTGATATTGTCAGAATCGTCAAAACAGAAAAAGCAACACTGGAAAACGAAAAAGAAGCAGGAGTCCTGACATTTCACAAAATCGAAGTTAGTGATGCGAAAAAAGAGGAATTTCTTAAAAGGGCACAGAAGGCAATAAAAGACAGATATTATCTTCACATTTGCAGAAACGGCATTGCGATTGTCGTATATAAAAACAAGGTTTTTGAATTCTCTGGAAACGAAACTGAGAAAATAACTGCGGCGCGAAATTACGGCATATCAATAGGAATCCTGAGAGAGCAGCTGGAATTTGAAGCGCTTATTGATACGCCGTGGGCGTGATTGATGGTGATTGGTTTGGATGATTATCTTATTTCTGGAAGTGATACGGTTAGGGGTATCATGGAGTATCCTAGTAGAGGTATAAGGAAAATTATTATATCCGACGAATCTCATAACGGTTTTCTAGAGTTTGAGCACGGCCACCCTCTTCACTGTCTTTTTCTTTGGAAAGGCGATAAGTTAAAAGCGGGTGAAGTGTATTCTTGTATTGAAAATTTATTAAATGGATCAGAGGCTGAAGTTAAACACTTTGGCAAACTTTCATTTTGTGAGAGCATGTGGGCATATCGTGCAGATATAATGTTAAAAAAAGCACCTACTGAAACTCAGAGATCAAATATATACGAACAAATGGATAAACAAGGATATACCGTGAAAGTCAGCAATATTTGAATAATCTCGGAAGCAATATAAAACCTTTATAAAGATTAAATTTCCAGTAAAGGGTATGCTTAATTCTCAGTTGATTTCAGATACAAGAGACAGGAGCACGCAATCAGGATTTTTAAAAACCGACTTTTCCCTCAAACTCGGAAGCGCAAGTGAAGGCCATGAAGGAAACAAGCTCAAGACAGGAACAACAACTATCGGTCTTTTGTGCAAGGACGGCATTGTTCTTGCAACAGATACAAAAGCAACAATGGGACATCTTATTGCTTCAAAGACTGCAAAAAAGATACACGATGTTGCGCCCAAGATGGCAGTTACAATAGCAGGCGATGTCGGCGATGCACAGGCTGTTGTAAGGCTGCTTCGTGCAGAACTGAAACTTTATGCTCTTTCGGAAAAAACGCTTACAGTAAAGGCAGCTGCAACGCTTGTCGGGACAATCCTGCGTGAAGCCTACAAATCATGGGTGCCTGAAATGATACAGCTTATCCTTGGCGGCGCAGACGAGCGGGGAGTGAAGTTATATTCAATAACAGCAGACGGAGCAGTAATAGAGGAAGATGAGTATACATTCAGCGGCTCGGGTTCGGTAATTGCAATAGGCGTCCTTGAGGACAATTACAGGAAGGACATGCCTGTTGATGAGGGGGTAAAACTTGCAATAAGGTCGATAAAAGCGGCGCGTGAGCGCGATATCTATACCGGAGGGAAAGAGATAAACGTCGTGACAATCACGCAGAAAGAAGGACTAAAATGGCTGCCGCAGGAAAAAGTAAATTCGTTAATAAAAGAAACCGAGAAGAAATAACCAATAACATTCTAATAATACTTTTGAACAAGGAGTTCTAAACGCAAAAACGGATAGATCGGGTTTAAACAAATACAAGTCAAACTGATACAAAATTATACGGCATGTTAAGACTAACACGGCGGTTGATGACCTGTAGCAATAGCGGTATGGGATTCTTGAAACCGAAGAGCCGTGCTGATGATAGTTACAAAATTTTAAATGGTGAATGAGAACATTAACATATTTTTCAACCCATAGCATTGGGTTAATGGTTGAAAATCCGTTCGCAACGCCTTGATGGCCATAAACCGCGTTGCTCTCGGCTTTTTGGGACAAAGGGTCCTTTCGCTATCGCTCTAGGCTTTTCAACCTAAAGCAGCTGGCGATGGTTGAAAATTCCCAAAAGCTTGCCAATCGCAATTGGCGGGATTTTGACCCAATGATAAAAAGAGATGGTCAAAAATGGAACTTAAAGAACTAATTGAGCGCCTGCCTAAAACGGCAATGATAACAAGCGCCGGATTTGAAGGCGCCGAAGTAGTGCTCTATACGAAAAGCAAGAAGTTTTTTGTCGAGGGCTCGGAAGACATAAAGGCCCTTGTTTCTGAGATTCACAAAAGAATCGATGTGCGCCCTGACCCGGAAATATGCACAGACCAGGAATCTGCAAAGGCAAAAATCAAAGAGCTTGTCCCAAAGGAGGCCGCTGTCCAGAACATAGAATTTGAGCCTGAATTCGGCAAAGTTATAATTTATGCTCAAAAGCCGGGCGTTGTAATCGGCAAAGCCGGAGAGACCCTGCGCGCGATAAAGGAGCAGACTGTCTGGAGCCCGGAAATACAGCGAGTGCCGCTTTTTGTTTCAAACATAGTGAATAAGGCACGAGAAATAGTGCACGAGGAGGCAAAATACAGGAGAAAATTCCTGACAAAAATCGGGGAAAAAATCCAGCTCAAAAAGGGCGCAAAAGAAGGCTGGGTAAGGCTCTCGTTTTTGGGCGGATTCCGCGAAGTGGGCCGCTCGTGCTTATTTTTGCAGACAAAAGAGAGCAGGGTGCTTATCGACTGCGGGGAGGGCATGTCAGGAATTGATGTCCATCCGTCAATCGATGTGCCGGAATTCGATTTAGGAAGGCTTGATGCAATTATAGTGTCTCACGCGCATCTTGACCACTCAGGGTTTGTCCCGTATCTTTACGAATACGGGTATGAGGGCCCGGTTTATTCGACGCTTCCTACGCGGGATTTAATGACAATGCTGCAGCTCGATTACATAGATATCGCACAAAGGGAACAGGGCAGGGCGCCGTATTCTTCAAAGGGCATTAAAAACGCGATAAAGCACTCGATAACCCTTGACTATAACGAGGTATGCGATATAACTCCTGACATGAGGCTTACGTTCCAGAATGCAGGGCA
>CABMCT010000072.1 GCA_902384675.1 uncultured archaeon
CATACTGGATTCCTTCCGGCGGCAGCTCTTCCTTCAGCCGGAGATTTGAGCTGCCGCTAATAATCATTTGCTCCTTTAGAATTAGTATAGACCACCGGCTAAAGCCGGTGGAATTCAGTTATTTAAAGGACACTATCCGACTCCCAATGAAATTATCAAAAGCGCATTTTCAAGTATGGCGTTCTTCACTGTTCCTACATTACTTGAGGAAGGGGTTAAGAACGGAATCTTAGAGCGCGAAAATGGTAGATATTCCATTAATGAAGAAATGCTGCTTGAAGTGAAAGAGGCGCTGGGAATAGAATAACTGAATTGAAGAATAAGTGATTAATGGCGATATCAATGGATACGCGTGTTGAAATACTTGAAGCTATTAGAGACGAGGGAGAAATACCCTTGATATATAGGAAGCATAATAAAGTCACTTTAAAGCGCATAATAGATGAAAATTTAGTCAGGCAACTAAATGAAGAAAAGTATGAATTGACCGAAAAAGGCATCGAGTACTTAGGAATCCGTGAAAACTATAGAGACCGTAAAAAGAGGCGATAATATGATAAAAGATGAATATGCTACGATATTGAAGGCAGTAAAAGAGCAGGGAATGCTAAGCGAGCGTACTGTTAAAAAAGAACATCGCGAAACCGTGGACAAAATAATAAAAGAAGGATTAATGAAGCATGTAAAAGAAAAAGAATATGAATTAACCTACGATGGCGATATTGCTCTGGACGTCTATAAAAGGAGCCATTCTATAAAATATAGACACATCAAAATAGAGGGGCTTTAAGCGAGCATCCTGATAAAAATAAAACCGCGGCACTTTTTTCAGCGCCGCATGTTCCGTATTATTATTCGGTATCCGCCGAACGATCTTAAAGTTCATTCTCATCGTCGTCGCTTCAACGAGTATCAATACTTTCGCTCACAATTTCGTTAAAGCTCATTCTCGCTGATTATCGACACCTTGCTCGAGAAAGGCTTGTCTTTAAGCGATGTGCCAATCAAAAACTGCACACCTGCATCTTCCGCTGCCTTGACAAGGAACTTGTCGATATAGCCGTCAAGAATCACTGCAGAAGGATTCTCTATCTGCTTAAGCGAAGTCGTGATTTCCTTTACAGGCACCCTGCCTACAAAGTTATTCTCACGGTCAAAAATCGCCGCTGCCCGCGTTCCCACAAGTTCGCTCAGATGCTCCTTGAACTTTGCCGCGGTTTCGCTATCAAGCGACTTCTTTTTTACCGGCGCGCTTGGCACGGAAGTGACCCTTCTTGTTACGCCGGATGACGATGTCCTGACAGAATAGCTTTTCATGGGCGCTGGCTTTTCCCTGGATTCTGAGCCTTCCTGGTTCTCAAAGGGAGGGGCCAGTTCGTTCTGATAAATTGCATCGTGGCCATTGTTATTGTTATTCTGCTGCGTCTGAGCTGAAGACCTTACATCCGATGCCTGCCCTGCAGGAACCTTGTCACGAAGCGCCTTGAAGACTTCCTTCTTTGTAAGCTCCTCGACTTCCTTTCCTTCCGGCGCCCTTGCGACATAGTCTATCTCGCCAAGCTGCATCAGCTCTTTTAGGATTATATCTCCGCCGCGGTCCCCGTCAAGGAAAACAGTGACTTCCTTTTCGCGGAATATCTCTGCGAATGCCTGCGGAACAGAAGTTCCGCCGATTGCAACAGCGTTTTTGACGCCGTGCTTAAGCAGGTTTACCACATCTGCCCTTCCCTCGCAGACAATTATAGCGTCGCCTGTTGCAACATCAGGACCTGCAGGAAGTCCTTTGAACTCAACGACTTCTGCTGTGCGCAGGTTCTGCATAAGCTCTTCGCTCATGACAGTTGTGTCCGGCATCTGGTTAAGCAATCCTGCCAAGAGCTCTTTTGCCCTGTCGACAATATAGTTCCTCTTGATTGTGCGCAGGTCTTCGACAGACTCAATGTGTATTTTTGCGTCGCAGGGCCCTACGCGGTCTATTGTTTCAAGGGATGCTGCGATAAGCGCAGTTTCTGTGCTGTCAAGGCTTGACGGTATTGTAATCTCGCCGACTGCCTTGCCTCTTTGCGAGACGCTTTTCACTTCGATTCGGCCTATCCTGCCGGTTCTCTGGAGTTCCCTCAAATCAAGCTCAGGGCCAAGAAGCCCCTCTGTCTGACCGAAAAGAGCCCCGATAACATCGGGTTTTTCAACTATTCCGCTTGCGTCAAATTTTGCTTTTACCAGGTATTTCACTGAAGTTTGTGCTAATTTTGCCATATGTATCACTTTTATAATATTAAATAAATCTTGCAAAATCAGTTTAAGCGCCTAATTCAGAAAGAGATTAACATTATCTATATTTCGCTGTTCTTGATTTTTCTGGTTTTTCAACCAGCCATTCGGAATTCTGCTCCAAATGCAAAAAAATGGTGAATTTGATAATTATTAATCGCTTATCTGGCTTAAAGCGCTTCTGAGTTCGCTTTCGGTTATATTATGTATCAACAATTTTTTCTTTTTTGCCTTTCCGCCCGAAATTAACGAAACTTCTTTTTTAAAGAGCCGTTTCAGCTCTTTTATAAGTTCCATATTCGCCTTGTTGTTTTCCGGACTGTTTTTAAGGCAAACGATAATTCTGTTCTCGTCGCTCAATAGCGGTTGCATCGAATTATCGCGCTTTTGCTCCTCTTCATCAATCAAGATTTTGAATTTGTGCGAATTCGGTTTTGCTGTTATTGATATAAGCACATTATTTTCTTTGATTTCAAACATTATTACTGCTTATTATAAATATAGCCCGCAAGTAACACGCTGATTCATTGCACACGCTCGAAGCGCTGACGAATGCGGGACACAAGACTATATAAAAAAGAACCTTTAAATAGCTTTAGAAGGATGCTAAGATAAACATAATCCAAAATTAACTGTCGATGTATGTTGATTTTATATGTACAAAAAAGGCTACGAATTCGAGCGCGCCCTTAAACACAAACTTGAAAGCGACGGATGGACTGTGATACGCTCCGGCGGCAGCAAGAAGCCGGACTTAGTCTGTGCGCGAAACGGGAAAATCCTTGTCATCGAATGCAAGGCAACCGCAGCAGATATCATCTATCTTGAAAAAGAGGAAGTTCGGCATCTTGAAAAAGTCGCAAAAGAATTCGGGGGAGAGTGCGCCTATTGCGTCAAGCGCGACAAAGCAGGCTGGCGCCTTGTTCCCATAAGCGAGCTTGTCGAAGCAGAAAAGAATTTTGTGCTGAGGCTGAAGGATTAGAATGGTACATCAAGAATTGGGAAGTATGCTATAAACTAACATTTACATAATTCGGTAATATCTTTTCGGTTCTGAGGCAATGTTCTTGTTCCATCACTCACAAATCGATTAATTTTATTTCTTATTAAATAATCTGCTAAAGAATTTCCGCCATTATGATTGCAATGAAATTGGGCAATAAATTCTTTCTTTGGTGCATTCTCTAATTCACAATAATGAAAAATCTCGTTGCCTAGTTTAATATCGTGTTTTTCGCCGTGCCCAAAGACATATAGTGATTTAACGTTTTTATCAAAAACAACTCTTCTAAATTGCTCCGAATTATTACAATCATATATTTTGTAAGATTCTTCTTTATCTCTGAAATGTTTGATTAATATATCAATCCCGCAGGCATATAGAAGAGGCTTTTGGTAACTACTCGTATACGCCACTATTATCGCATTATGTTTTTGTTTCCCATTACTTATGTTTTCTGGATATTTTATGACATTTCTATATGCGTTATGATATACTCTCCAATACCCGATAGACAAATAACTGAGCATATCCGCATATTTTCTAAGAAATTTTTCCCAAATAAGGATAATTACACCGGCTAAGAATATGAATGATACAATGAAGTTCCAAATAGGTATAATATTCATTTTAACGAATTATGTATGGGTGCTTAAATACATCAATTTTTATAATCTATATAAATCTTCTCGCCCGAACACTTACCAGAATCAAAATGTCATACGAGCTTCTGATAACGGAAAAACCGAACGCAGCGGACAGAATTTCTGCATCTATCGCAGACGGGAAGCGCGCGGTCAAATCTGTGAAGTCAGTAAAATATTACGAAGTGACGCGCAACGGAAAGAAAATCATCGTTGTCCCTGCAGTAGGCCATATTTTCGGGCTAAAACAGAGCAGCGGAAGCTGGACATACCCCATTTTCAACGTGGAATGGCTCCCGACGTTTAAGATTTCTAAAGATGCCGCATACACAAAGAACTATTATGATACCATAAAAGCGCTTGCAAAAGACGCTAACAGTTTTGTTGTGGGCACTGACTTTGACATCGAAGGAGAGGTCATTGCATATAATATCCTGCGATTTATCTGCAAAATTGAAGATGCAAAAAGGATGAAATACTCAACCCTTACAAAATCAGAGCTTGAGTCCTCGTACGATAAGGCAAGCCCGCACATCGAAAAGGCCTTAGCTGATGCGGGTGTTACAAGGCACATCCTGGATTATTATTTCGGCATAAACATATCACGCGCGCTGACGCTTGCAATGAAAAGCGCCGGCAGGTATAAAATCATGAGTTCCGGGCGTGTCCAGGGGCCGACATTAAAAATTCTTGCGGACAAGGAGCTCCAAATAAAGGCATTTGTTTCTACCCCTTTTTGGCAGATTGAACTTCTGGCAAAAGACTTCTCGGCGCTTTACGAAAACGAGAAAATCGAAAAAGAGGCGCAGGCACAAAAAATACTTGAAGAATGCAAGGGAAAGGATGCAATAGTTTCAAAAGTCGACAAAAAAACAGTAAAACACTCACCCCCGGAGCCGTTCAACCTTACAGACCTGCAGACAGAGGCTTACAGAGTGTTCAAAATATCCCCGAAAGTAACACAGGAGATAGCGCAAAAGCTTTATGAGGCAGCCCTTATCAGCTACCCAAGAACTTCTTCGCAGAAGCTTCCTGCAGTACTTAACCTGAAAGGCATTCTTGAAAAGCTGGCAAAGCAGGCGGAATATTCGCAAATCGCAAAATCAGTCCTGTCAAAGAAAATATTGAAACCCAATGAAGGGCAGAAAACAGATGAGGCGCACCCTGCAATTCATCCGACAGGCGAAGCGCCAAAGGCATTGAACCCCGCGGAAAAAAAAGTTTACGAGCTTGTTGTAAAGCGCTTTATAGCCACTTTCGGGGACGCGGCAATCAAGGAAAATATCAACGCAAAAATAAATATCGGACCTCATATCTTTAATGCATCAGGAAAGCGCACAATAGAGCAAAACTGGTATTCTCTTTATGCGCCGTATTCGAATGCAAAGGAGCTCATACTACCGCCGCTGGCAGAAGGGCAGAAAATCGACGTAAAAAAACTCAATCTTCTTGCAAAAGAAACAGAGCCTCCGCGAAGATACAGCCCTGCATCGATAATCCGGGAAATGGAGCGGCTCAACATCGGGACAAAGGCAACGCGTGCCGAAATCGTAAACAACCTTCTTTTGCGCGGCTACATAAAAGGAACGCCGATTGAAGTAACTGACCTTGGGCTGAAAACAACAGCAGTGCTTACAAAGTACCTGCCGGAAATCATATCGGTGGAGCTTACGAGGAGGTTCGAGGAGGAAATAGAGGAAATCGAGAAGCAAAAGACAACGTCCAAAAAAGTCCTTGACGAGGCGCAAAAAGAGCTAACAGGCGAGCTTTCAAAATTCAGGCTGAAGGAAAAAGAGGTCGGGGAGGCTCTTTTGGTTGCGCTGAACGAGACAAACGCCGCAGAGAACATTGTCGGCAAATGCCCGAATTGCGGCAAAGACCTGCGCGTCATCATTTCAAGGACCACAAGAAAAAGGTTTGTCGGATGCTCGGGATACGCCGACGGGTGCAAAACCGCCTACCCGCTGCCGCAAATGGGGCTTCTTAAGACAACAAAAGAGATTTGCAAGGAATGCGGCTCGCCCATTGTCAAAATAATTTCTAAGGGAAAAAGACCGTGGCAATTATGCATTGACCCAAAATGCAAAACAAAAGAAGCGTGGAACAAGAAGGCGAAAGCCGTACCTACGACAGGTTCTGTCCCGGCAAAATCCTAAAAACTGTATTTATTAAAGCTCATTCTCAATTATTCTAAAAAGATGATTATTATGAACCCAAATTATACTCCCAAGCAGCTCAAGCGTCTCGTTGCGGAACTGTCGAAAATGCGCGGCAGGCATACGGACTTGGTGAGCATTTATGTTCCTGCAGGCTATAACCTGAACGAAATAAGAACTCTGGTATTTAACGAGGCAGCCACAGCAGAAAATATAAAGTCGCGCACGACACGAAAAAACGTAACAGGCGCGCTTGAAAGAGTGGGACAAAGGCTTAAGGGCTACAAAACCACGCCGGAAAACGGGCTTGTCATTTTCTGCGGGAATGTTTCGGAAAAAGAGGGCCAGACAGACATGAGGCTCTGGGAGATAATACCGCCTGAACCCATTACAACCCGCATTTACCGATGTGACCAGACATTTGTCCTCGACCCCCTGATGAGCATGGTACGGGAGCGTGAAAACTACGGGCTTATCTCGATTGATACGCATGAGGCAACAATTGCGTTTTTGCGCGGAAAAGCAATAAATGTAATGTTCAAAAAGACGTCGCATGTGCCCGGGAAACAGAGAAAAGGCGGGCAGTCAAGCATAAGGTTCTCTCGAATAAGGGAGGAGATTCTTTTTAATTTTCTCAAAGACTTCGGCGAGGTCGTGAACAAGACATTCGAAGCAGAAAAAGACGTGCTTGGAATAATAGTGGGAGGGCCGGGGCAGATAAAAGAGGATTTTGTAAACGGGAATTTTCTTTCAGAGGCGGTCAAAAAGAAAATACTTGGCATCCGGGATACGGGTTATGCAGGAGAAGACGGCCTAAAAGAGCTTGTCGAGCGCTCTAGTGATATCTTAAAAGAAGCATCGGTAATGAAGGAAAAAGAGCTTCTGAATAAATTTTTCGAGCATCTCAAAAAGGACACAAGGCTTGTGACATACGGGTTTCTTGAGGTTGAAAAAGCGCTGTCTATCGGCGCTGTTGATACTCTCATTGTTTCCGAGAATTTCGAATTCAAGGCATATTCGATAAAATGCCTTGCATGCGGACACGAGGAAGAGATGGTAAAAAGGGCAGAGCATGCGCCGACAACCTGCCCGAAATGCGGCGCGCAAATCACGCCCGAGGAAATCGATGTTTTTGCAAAGCTTGAGGAGATGGCAAAAAACACAGGCGCGAAATTCGAGCTCGTATCCGCGGAAACGCAGGAAGGCGTGCAGTTCTTGCAATTGGGCGGAATTGGGGCTATCCTTAGATACGTAGTAGAATAGGCATCAAAAAATCAAATATAGATAAGGTTTATAAATCTTCTCTTCAAATACATTAAAGCCCGCACAGACTGCTTCGGCAGGAGGGACTTAGTTTAACTATTGAACCATTAGTTACACTGATTCTCTCAACAATTTCATAATTTAAAGTTTCAACAAAATTGATACTTATCTTGAAAATCAAAGATTTTCAAGCTTTTTAATCCAAAAAAATGGGGAATGATTAAAAATGGCAATTCCAGATTATTTCCAGAAATACATCCGCGTGCTGCAGATAATGAAAAAGCCGAGCCGCGAGGAATTCAGCGCTGCTGCAAAAGTGACCGGCATAGGCATGCTCGCAATAGGCCTGATAGGCTATATTGTTTACATAATCATGACCGTCATCGGCGCGGTTTAATTCAGGTGGCTCACAATGACCATTTTAACTATCAGGACAACTGTCGGACGCGAAAGAACAGTGCTGGACACGCTCACTACAAAAGTCCATATGAAACCAACAGACGTAAAAGCAATTTTAGCGCCTGCAGAACTCAAAGGGTATCTTTTTATCGAAGGCTCCGAGCAAGGCATAGCGGATGTGCTCCGCGGTGTTCCTCATGTCAGAGGGCTTATAAACAAGCCTGTGGCAATCGAGCAGCTTGAGCCATTCATGAAAGTCGCGACAAAAGAAATCACAATGAAAGTCGGCGATATTGTTGAAGTCGTCGGAGGGCCCTTCAAGCACGAGAAGGCAAAAATCGTGCGCATTGACGAGGACAAGCGCGAGGCAAGAATAGAGCTGATAGAAAGCGCGGTTCCGATACCGATTACAATTAAGCTGGATTTATTGAAAGTGATTAAGTAGGTGGATTTGTGCGCGTGTCTTACACTACGGAGAATTTCAAAAAGATACTCAAAGAACTGCCCGGAATATTTTATGTCGCGCTTTTAGATTCGTATCTCATTAAGGTTGCCGATTTAGAAGAAAAGGGAGTTAAATCCGGTTTTGTGAGCCACGAAGAATGGATATACCTTGTACTAACGGGTCAAGGCGATTCAATACTTGTAACCGATGTTGGAGTAAGATAAAAATGTCAAAAACAATTGATGTTATTGTAGATGGCGGAAAGGCAACGCCTGGACCTCCTTTAGGCCCCGGGCTTGCGCCGCTTGGTGTCAATGTCAAGGTAATCGTGGACCAGATTAACGAAAAGACAAAGGCATTCGCAGGAATAAAAGTGCCTGTCAAAGTAATAGTAGACCCTGCAACAAAGGAATTCTCGATAAAGGTGGGGAGCCCAAGCACTGCAGAGCTTATCAAAAAAGAGCTTAAGCTTGAGAAGCTTGCGGCAAAATCAGGCGTTGAAAACATCGCGGACATGAGAATCGAGCAGGCAATCAAAATTGCAAAAATGAAAGAGGACGGAATGCTTTCGCGCAACCTCAAAAACGGCGTGAAAATGGTTGTCGGCAGCTGCGTATCTCTTGGCGTTCTTGTAGAAGGAAAGCCCGCAAAAGAACTTGTAAAGGACATAGAAAAAGGCGTTTATGATACTGAAATCAAACAGGAAAAGACAGAACTTTCAGCAGAAGAGCTCAAACAAATCGAGATAGAGAAGAAGACAATGGCGGAGGAAGCAAAGGCGCGCAGGGAGAAGTTCGACGCGCTTGCACGCAAGACTGTCGAGGAAATGAAGGGACAGGAAGCATTCAGAATCCGCCACAAGCTCGAGGAACTTGGAATACCGAAGGACATTATCGAAGTGGTATTGCCGAAGGAAGCGCCTGTTGGTGCACAAGCTGCGGCAGGAGCTGGTGCGGCTAAGAAGGAAGAGAAAAAATAGTAGGTGATTAAGCTGCTGACTGAATAGTGATTTTGAAGCAGTTAAATATATTTTTGATAATATGCAAATCCAAGCATCTGATTCCATTGCACAAAGAGTGTTGGAAAAAGATGTAGTATCCAAAGTAAAGAACAATCCAAAACTTGCCAGAGCATTTTATGCAGCTATGCTGGCGGTAGATGAAAAGAAATCAAAATGTAGACTCGAAGACATTATGGAAAAGTATAGCGCCATAGGTGATATACCAGATAGATACAAAGGGAAAGAAGCGGTTTATTACCTTAAATCCACGATAGAGCGTGGTAAGAAAACAAAATGCGAATAAAATCAAATCTGAACTTTTGCATTTTTTCGGCGTTTGATAAACCATCATAAATTCAAAATGGAGTATATTTATGGACATTTCAAAACAGCTCGCAGAGATAAGGAAGCAGGAGCCAAAGAGAAAATTCAACCAGACATTAGATGTTATTATCAACCTCAAGAACTACGACGCAAAAAAGCAGGAAAACCGATTCGTCGAGGAAGTGGCGCTTCCTGAAGGCAGAGGAAAAGACGTCAAAGTAGGTGTTATCGGGGTCAACCTTGTGGTCACTGCAAAAGGAAAAGCAGACGAGCTTATAAACGAGTCCAGGCTTGCGCAGATAGAAGGAAACCCGAAAGATCAGAAGCAGCTTCTAAGGACAATTGATTATTTCATATCCGAGCCGCAATTCATGGCGCGCATAGGTAAATCTCTGGGAAAAAGGCTGGGACCGAAAGGAAAAATGCCAAAGCCTGTCCCGGGCACAGTAGACCCGAAGCCCATGATAGAGCGGCTCAAGAAAACAGTAAGGGTCGTTGTAAAGGATGACCCGGTCATCGCCTGCCCTGTAGGAACAGAGCAGATGAGCGACGAGGCGCTTGGAAAGAATTTTGAAGCAGTGCTGACTGCAGTTGAGAAGCGGCTGCCAAACGGAAGAAATAACATAAAAGCAGTGTACCTGAAAGCAACAATGGGTGCGCCTGTTAAAGTAATCTAAGGTGATTATTATCGTTCAAAAATGGAAAACTGAAAAAGTGAAGGACTTGGAGAAGCTTATAGAATCAAGCAGCACTGTCGGTATCGTTGATATAAGCAGCCTTCCTTCCTCAATGCTCCAGAATATAAAGAAAGGCCTTCGCGGCTCTGCGGAAATATTTGTCACAAAAAAGAGCGTCATATACAAGGCAATAGAGACAGCAGGCAAGAAAAAAGAGAAAATAAGCGAATTGACAAACGTTAAAGCCCATATTCCTGCGCTAATCGTAAGCAACGAGAGCCCGTTCAAGCTGTACAAGAAAATCCAGAAGAACAAGTCTGAAACAGCGGCAAAAGCGGGTGATATTGCCCCAAAAGACATAGTAGTCCAGGAAGGGCCGACAAATCTTCCGCCGGGACCTGCAATAGCAGAATTCCAGAAAGCGGGAATTAAAGCCGCGATACAGGGACCAAATATAGTTATCAAAGAAACCAAGACGGTCGTAAAGCAGGGAGATGTCGTAAACGAGGCAATTGTGGGAATTCTTGGGAAACTGAACATAAAGCCCATGGAAATTTCTCTCAACGTTGCAGGAATTTATGAAGGAGGCGTTGTCTACGGCAAGGACATACTTGCAGTCGACGAAACAGTTTATGTTAACCAGGTTGTCCAGGCGTACAGGAACGCGTTCAACCTTGCATACAACGCAAATTACCTTACAAAGGACGTTGTACTGCTCAAACTATCCGAGGCATACAGGAATGCACTGAACCTTGGAATAAACGCCGCAGTACTTGAGAAGGAAATCATTCCGCACCTGCTTGCAAAAGCGAACCTGCAGGCTCTAAGCGTGGCGGAAAAGGTTCCAAAAGAGGTTACTGCCAAATAATTTTTATGAGTGATATTATGGAATACATCTACACTGCAATGCTTCTGCACAGCGCAGGGCAAAAAGTCAACGAAGAAAACGTGAAAAAGGTTCTTCATTCAGCCGGTGCAAAGGTCGACGAGGCAAAAATCAAGGCTCTTGTTTCGGCGCTTGAAGGCGTAAACATTGACGAAGCCATCGCAAAGGCGGCAGTCGCACAAGTGGCGGCAGCACCTGCAGCAGGAGAGGCAAAGAAAGAAGAGAAAAAGGAAGAAAAGAAGGAAGACACTGCAAAGAAAGAGGAAGAAGCAGCAGCAGGATTAGGCGCTTTATTTGGATAAACTCTTTTTGCAGAGGCATTTTCGTAAGGCGGCAGCACTATTAGGTTTTTGGTGCTGCTGCTTTTATTTTCAGTTTGGGTCGAATACCTTGCAGCTTTGCTGCGATTCCCAAACTGAAAAGATAGAAATTGCCTTAGGCAATTTCTTTATGTTTCTTTTTCTTAGTGGAATTAAAGAATCACTTAACTTAGTTGTACTTCTGATATAGTCTATTTCATCCCTTCTTCTACCATAAATACTACAAAGGGCACGCCGAAGTAGACCATAATCTCAAGAATCGCTATCCAACCCGAAACATACAGCATATACAAAGAAAACGCCCAGCCCAGAAGATACCCCAATCCCCAGTAAGGCATGTCCTGTATCAGTCCTATAGACCCGATTGTACTGAGCAGGTTGAATATCATCAGGTGATACCTGCTTATAACGCCCATATTTACAAAAATAACAGATATAGAAGGAACAGCAAGGCCAAGAAGAAACCCGCCTGCTATCTCGTTAAAAACTCCCTTTGGGCCGAAAAAATCAGGCATATTTATTATTGATTTTCGGAGTTTAAAAGCAATAGAAGGAGGCGGAGGCTCTTTAATCCACCATCACTGCACTTTCTGCCCGGTATTTATTCCCGCGCGAATCAACCGCATAAATCTTTGCCTTCGGAAGCCTTACGTTGCCCATCAGCATTACAAGAGGCCTTATCCTGTAAGTGATTACTCTTTCTTCCTGCGGCTCCAGCTTTGCAAATGTCCAGACCAGCTCACTGCCGCCTTTCTTGCCTTTCATTGCAGGCTTTATTGACGGCGAGAATGAATTGGGCACAACCGACACAATTTCGGGCACAACATCGACCACATGGACTTCATGAAGCGGCTTCCTGCTCCTGTTTCTTATGGTGATGTGAACAGTGTGCTCGCGCTCGTGCACTTTTATGACCTTCTTCTTAATCTCCGGCTGCTCCACGATATTGTAGACAACATATACAATTCCCAAGGCTGCAATAATAGTCACAACAAGAAGCCAGTATTCGACGCGGTATGAAACCGTACATGCCTCACCGGGACCGAGGTCACATCTCCAGCTGAATGTTTTCATTCCCCCGGCATCCTCGATTAAATCAGGCTGCTTTGCAAAAGAATAGAGTGCAAGATAACTCATCCCGGAACTTTGAAGTATGATTGTGTCGCGCTTATTCCCTGTATTGGCGCCCTTTATTGTGACTTCCCTTGAAAGCATGTCGCTTTTCACGGCAGTTTCCTGCTTCAGTTCGCTTTTTTCCTCCATGTTCACGGTCTTGCTTTTTGTGTAAAGGACATCGCCTATATCATCCACTATCGAAGCAGTTATTACATAATTCCCGCGGGCGCTGTACCTGTCAAAATCAAATTTCCCGGAAGCGCTGTTTCCCCTGTCCGATTCAATGACCGGAATCTGGAGCCTCTGCTTATCCGGAGCATCCGCGCCTGTTATCCCGACAATAAGCATTACATTTTTTACATCCGACAAACCGAGGTTGCGCACATTTACCGAGAAATCTATGCTTTCGCCCAGTTTATATATGTCTTTTGACGTCGTTACGTCGCGTATTTCAAGATAAGGCCTGTCAATTACATACAAAGCGAACGGTTTTGATGCTGTGTAATTATCAATACGGGACCTTGCGTTAAAAGCGAAATTATAAGTCCCTGAAGGGGTTCCTATAGGGGGGCAGATGTAGAATATCACGTCTTTAAAGGGGTTCGCCGTAAAGTCATAATATGCATCCCCCAGGGTTATCCATGAAAGCTTTTTCCCCTCAATCGAAAAATCAATCCTTTGCTGCGAACCTAAGTTCTGTACAGTCGCAGTGTACTTTGTGCATTCCCCGGGAAGCAGCGCATCCTTTTGGGAAACAAGTGAAATATTGAGTGTCTGGGCTGCAGAATCGTCACCCAACACTGCTGAAGGAAAAAATACTGTCGACAGGAGCAGGAAGAAGGAAATCATGCTACAGGCTACAAACTTTGTGCGAAAGTCAAGAACTCTCCCTATTTTCATACATATTCCTTTGTTCGACAATATATAAATAGTTTTTTAGGCCCTGATTGCTTGCACTTAAACAGCCTCTATTCAAAGCCTGTTTAGGCGCAGAATAAGCTATGCTGATTTTGCTGCACTTGCACCCGGTAATTTAAGCATCTGCAAAAGCTCATCAATCGTTCTCATCCTGGACACAATCACAGGAATGCCTTCTGCCTTTGCTATTCGCTCTGCCAACGGGTCAATTTCGCCAATGCCGTGGAATATTATTGCGCACGGCTTCAGGTTAGTCACTTTAA
>CABMCT010000073.1 GCA_902384675.1 uncultured archaeon
AATAACTGGGTCGATTTGAAACTGTCCACACAAACCACAGGAGGTTGTCAGCAAACTGCCACACAGACAACTGCGCCCGCTTCGACTACTCCGCCAGCAACCCCCCGCCAACAAGTTCAAAGATGTACCTATTATCCTCCCGCAGGCGCAGAACCGGGTTATTGTGAAGATGCTAGCGGAAAACATTATGATACGTGCGGGAAAATGAAAATCAATAATATAGATACTGATGTCTTGCTAAAATACAACTGCCTTACAGAAAGCTGCGATAGCGGTGGGCATCCGACAGCTTGTAAAACCCCCTGCACTGACGGCAGATGCACAACAAATTAATTATAAGAAGTGATCACGCAAACATCCCAACCTCAAGCGTATTTCTCAGCCCCACTGCAAGCCCGAGCAAGAGGATAATCATTTTCAAAAACCTTTTCTCGTTGTCCTCTTCGGCATATCTGTCAATGGCATTAAGCACAACAGGCACAACCAAAAGTTTTAGCGCAAACATTATCCAGGAGGCAGAGCCGTTAACCAAAAGAATGTTTCTCGACTCAAAAAATGCCATCAAAGTGCTCCCAAGAACGTGCTTTTCCCAGAAATTCGAAAAAAATGTCAGGGCAACAAAAGTAGAAGAGGCGTCAAACATCTGCGCAGAAAGCGTTGCAAAGTTCCAGCGCGAAAAAAAGGACTCCTTTTTTCTCAAGAATACTCTTTTAATTATCCAAAATACAAAAATCCATGCGGCCCAGACCCCGAGAATAATTGATACTCCATAAAGATTCTTTAGCGGCAGCTGAACCAGCGCAAGCGCTCCGAGAAAATATCCCAAAGCACCCCAGCTTTTCCAGTAAGGGACTCTTTTGTTGAAATAAAGAGAAAGCAATAGTGTCGGGAAGGCGATTGCAAAAATCGTGATGTAATGAAGCGGAGTCACGAGAAGCACGGATTTAAAAATCCCTGCGTCTTCTGATGCCCTCATAGCGCTTCCAAATACTATCCAGCCTGAAAGCGCAATTATAAATTCGCGGTTAATCAGGATTTTCTTTGTCTTAAAGAACCTGTCATAAAGAAGCCATGCCGCTCCGACAAATATGAGCGCGTACGTAAGAGTATCAATCCAGTTATAGGCAAGGTCGTATTTTATCCCGTTCCAGAAATACTTTTGGAAGAAGCCGGAAACCGGCTGGAAAATCCTTTCGCCCTGCTCTAGGCTTTTTGAGCCAAGCTCAAAAACATTATAAAGCATAAAGACCCAAATGAATGTATGAAGTCAGGGGTTTTTATATATTTCGTCCTGGTTTTTACCATTTTTCTTGCAGGATGCATCGGCGGAGGGCAATCAAATACGGATGTGGTAAGCACTGATATGCTGGTTATAAAGAACATAGATGTTTTTCCGTCCAAAGACGTCAGGCCTGATGACCAGATAATCATGCGTATGGAAGTGGAGAACAAGGGACAGCGAGATACATATTTGCTTGCGGATACTAACAGCAAGTCCTCGAACTCCGGCGCATCTGCAGATAGTAGCAGTGCTGCGCCTTCGGATAATACTAAACCGTCATTTGACGGCGATTACCTTTTAATGGACCGCTGCAATACGCTGTATACTTTGGAAGGCGATATGACGATATTATCAAGAGGGAACTGCATCAAAAACCTTCCGAATGATGTTCCGCCGATAAAGAAATATGACGGAACTTCGTACGATCCCGGTAAGGCGTGCTATATAAAAGTCTCCCCCGGGCAAAGCCAGACATTCCAGTGGAAAATAAAAGCGCCTTCAGAGGACGCTATCTCAAAAATGGCAAACAAATGCAACTTCAAGTTCCAGGCTGCATATTCTGCAAAAGCAGAGACAAATACCGAGGTGTACTTCGCAAATCCAGTTGAAGTGGCAGAGCGGCTTTACACACAGAAAGACATGTCGCTTGCAGGAAATAATATCGCAACGTTCGGCCCCATTGCCATAAATTTTGAGCCCGCAGAACCGCAGCCGATTTCTGCAGCAACCAAAGACAGGCCGGATAATTGGACTGTTTACATAAACATCAAAAATGTCGGCACAGGAATCGCGGATGTGACAAATCTTACCGTCGCCCTACCCAAAAGCATGGAAAAGGCAAATTGCCGCCTTTTCGGGGAAATTGAAAAAGAGATGAACGATAAGGATTGCAGTAATAATAAAAACGACCCGGACTGCGTTACCCTTTCAAAAGAACTCGACGATTTAAAAAGCAGCCTTAAAATTTACTTCGATAAGTCATCGCGGATAGTCTGCGTATTGAAAAGCCCGGAAAATGTCGCGATACTTACGCCGTTCAAATTTACAACAACCGCGGACTACACATACAGGCAGAACCAGGAAATCACGATTAAAACCACTCCTGTGCGCGAAATGTCTTAAAGGGCATAGAAGGGCCTTGAGCACGAAACAGGGTATTATCAAAAGTATATAAGCGTTGCAAAACATAGAATAATCGTCGGTGAATTAATGCAATTCAGAAAATTCGCTTTTCTATCCGTTCTTGCAGTAGTGGTTATTTCCGGATGTGTCGGAGGCAGTACTCAAGGCACTGCTGTTGAATTCAGCCAGACCGAAGGTGCTGTGATAAATGATTTTTCCTTTGATTCTTCCCAGATATTTGAAAATGACACCGCCCTGCTTACAATCAGGGTACAAAACGTCGGTGCAAAAAACATGACCGGCGACAGCCAGTATTTCATATATAATTTTGTCAGCGGCTCAGAGCCGGAAAAATGGGGTGTTTTATCAGGGAATCTCACACAGGTATTGACAACTACGGGTTTCCTTCCTCCCGATGTTGAGCGACGAATCCCGGGAAGCCTTGATATCCAGACAGTAGAATTGCGGGCACCCACACTCGGCCTTGCACCGGGAATGATAAAAGACGACACATTCAAAATAAGGCTATGCTACCCGTACTCGACAACTGCATTTTCAACAGTCACGACTTCTTCAAAAAACGAGCTGCGCATTTCAAACCCGAAGACATCCGATGCGGTTACGCGCGCTACAGCAGGGCCTATACAAATGAAGCTCATTTCAGGAGATACTATGGTTTCAGGAAGGGACATGATACTTGTTTTTGAGGTAACTAATGTCGGCGGCGGATTTTCAACAAAGCCTGACACCCCATGCACATCCCAGGTTGCAGATGTTCCGTTCTCGGAAACTGACAAAGTCAAGGTAACTGTCAAGGTGGATGGCGCTACTGCCTGCGATAATAAAGAGGTCCGCATCAGCAATGGCAAGGGCACACTTTCATGCAAGGCAACAGGACTCACATCTTCAGGCCCCACAACACCGCACACAATTGTTGCCACAGCAACCTATGATTACTTTATAACAAAGGAAGCGAAATTAACTGTAAAGAGCAATCAATAAATGTGAATTCTTAAAGGCTTTAAATAATTTGCAGAACACCTATTGTATAACACGCAGAGGTCGCCTAACCCGGTTTGGCGCGGGCCTGCAGTGAGCTCACGAAAATTTTTATAGATTTTCAAGCTTTCGAGCCCAATAATGATTATTAATGGCTCAAGATTCCGGAGAATTTGAGCATTTATGCGCTCGACTTTGTGCCTGAGCTATCAAAATTTTTGCAGTTAGCCCGTTTATGTGGGTTCAAATCCCACCCTCTGCTTTAATGATTTCTGAAAATGATGCTCTCATTTATTTCATCTAACGTGTTACATGACGTCATTATCATTGCAGTCCGTATGTCCTGCTTTAGGTAATCCAGGATTCTTTTAACGCCTTCGGCACCGCTTGGGACCGCTTCTCTTGCCAATGGACGTCCGACAAGGACAAAATCCGCGCCAAGCGCAAGCATCTTGATAACATCATATCCTGTTCTTATGCCGCCGTCCGCAGTTATTATAATTTTTTTGCCATTTGGCGAAACTCTTATGGCGGCTACAACCTCCGGAAGAACGTCTGCAATGCCGGGAGTTGAATCAAGTACCCTGCCACCATGATTTGAAACACTTATCACATCAGCGCCCGCTTCGATTGCCAAAAGCGCGTCTTCCTTATTCGTAATTCCCTTTACGATAAATGGCAGTCTTGTCGATTTTTTAAGTTCGCGCAATTCGTCTGTGGTTTTCCTGTAGGGAAACTTTCCAAGAAGTGTGGAATTTGCAGAACCCGCACCATCTAAATCCGTGCCAACTGCTATGGCTCCCGCCCCCTCAGACTGCTTTATCAGCTCAATCAGGACATCCTGCGCCTGCGGCTTGAAAATATTGACCCCCCACCCGTTGACTCTTTTGAGGGCAAGTATTGGCGGAGATTTTTCAGCGGGGGTTCCAAAATCCTTGGATGTGTTGCCTGTAAAGCCAATGGTTCCGGCGAGCCTGCAGCCTTCAAGAATATTATATGCGAACGCTTCCTCGGTGATATTGCTTACAAGGCTTAGGCCGCTCATGGACGCACCCAGGACCGGCATGCTAATTTTTCTGCCAAGGAATTCTGCTTTAAAATCAGGCTCCTGGTGCTTTGTTATTAACCGTGTTTTCAGCCGGAATTTCTCAAGTGCGCGCAGGTTATTCAGGTAGCTGAACCCCTGCCCTATGCCGCGCAGGCCCAGGGGCATACCATATTCCTGTGCAAGGCCGGGCAACGCGTCAGGATTGTCAGCACCGGCAGGAATGCCGGGCGCCCATGTTTTTCTTCCGGAAACTTTTTTGAAATTTTCATATCCCGGCGCTTTTTGATTGTATTCCTCTTCGGAAATCTCTTTTTGCTTGTCGCGCGTTGCCCCGCACACAGGGCATCTCCAAGTATTAGGAAATTCAGGCGGAGTTAATCCCTGCTTTATTCCCATTGCAGGGTCGCCTTTGCCAGAATCATAGACATAAATATTGCATACTGTGCAAAGCCATTTCGAACCATTTCGAAGCTTCGCTTTGAAAGCTTGCCGTAAGGCATGATTCGCCAACCGATTTGGGTTCGAAAGCCTGGAAATCGAAGAATCCCCTGATTTGGACATAAGCGTGAGTGGCGTGAATTAAGGGTTAAATTCGTAGGAATTTCTGGTATACTTCTTTTTTAGATATCCCTTTATCTGCAAGTTCATTCACTTTTATCAGGTGTTCAGCTGCATTATTGAACTGAGCCCGTTCATCTTTGCTTAGTTCTATTTCAAGTATATTCTGCACTTCTTTGTTATTCGCCACAACGGGAACAGAAAGGGCAATTAATTCTGCAATTGGTGTTTAGGTAACCCTAGTTATTTCATTCCTGCCTGTTCCATTCCGGAGCCTTTGGTGCAATAATACATCCATCTTAAGCCCAACCGGGATTGAACTGGGCAGGTGGGGCAAAGGCATCCCTTTTCATTTTTGATAATTTTGCTTTTCCCTCTTGCACAAAAAGTAATCATCTTCTCCCCGGTTCCGATGTACGTCGGGCATCTTGGACATATGCATAGCTTATCAAGCTCTTTGATTTTTGCATCTCTTTCTTTTGGAGATAATCTGCTCATCTCCTCCATGGATTTCTCAAATGTTGCGCTCATAAGAGAAGCATTCAGGAAACGGCACTTATATATCTTGCAAAAATATTACCTGCTGAGTTAGCACTTGTCGAATTGGGCGCAGCGAATGCAACGAGCGAAATCATAAAAATCACAGCACGGTTCAATAAAAATAAGCATCAGAGTAATACTATCGCTCGCTTATACAATAATTTATTGGTTTAAAGCGTAATTTATCAAAATCCGCGACTTTGCCGCAAATTATCCTGATTCCCTCGCTTTCAAGAAGCCGGGTTTTCTCTTTCTGGCCAAAGGCATAGCCGCCGACAGCGCCATCAGAGCGCACAACACGGTGACATGGCACAGTTACAGGATGCGGGTTCTTATTCAGGGCGTTTCCTGCTGCGCGCGCTGCTTTCGGGTTTCCAAGAGCTTTTGCTATGTCGCCGTATGTTGAAAGCCTCCCCTTTGGGATTTTCTTTATGAGTTCCAGGACGCGGGAGGAGAACATAGAAACTTTTGTTTCCCACATAGATTTAAATATATCCAAAAACCTGACATTCAAGGGCATGAAAATTTCCACACATAAGGCTCTGATTTTCAAGCTCTCGAATCCAATGATATTGTGAATGATTCAAGGTGAAATGCTATGCCAAAGGATATGAAAGGTGAATTGCTTCATCCGAAAGGGTGAATTTCGGCATCAGCGACAGCTCTATTTCTGAAGTCTTGTTTTTCACCGCAGCGCTTGATGAGCGCGGAAGAATAATTATTCCAGCAGCCATACGAAGAAAACTCGGAATCTGCTTTAATTCTTGCGTTTTTGTGGGCGTTGAGCGGGTTAGCGGAAGCCAAACAAAGACAAGGTGCTGAGTATGGAATACATAAGTGATTTACTTCATATACGGGCTGGACGAGAAAGAAGTGTTGTCCGAGAGAGAAAGCTATTTTGTAAAGACAAACCTCGAAGTTGTTTTCAAGAAAGAAAAGCAAATAAACGGTGATTACAGGTTGTGATTTTATGCAAAATGACATAGCAAAAACAGTATCGGAAATAATTGCGGACGTGCGCGAAAATGGCGATGCCGCAGTCAAAAAATATACTGAAAAGTTCGACAAAGTCGCACTTGTTAGTTTTGAAGTGCCTGCCGAGGAAATCGAATCGGCATACAAAACTGCGGATAGATCTGCTTTGCGCGTCATGAAATTTGCAGCAAAAAATATCAGGAAATTCGCAGAAGCGCAGATAAAGCAATTCCGGGATTTTGATATAGAAACCATAAAGGGATGCCGCGCAGGGCAGAAAATTGTGCCTCTTGAGCGCGCCGGGTTGTATGTGCCTGGCGGGAGGTTCCCGCTGCCATCGTCAGCCCTTATGGCAATAATTCCTGCAAAAGTAGCGGGCGTTGATGAGGTTATTGTGTGTTCCCCGCCATCATCCAATGGAAGCATTAATCCGCTCATCCTTGTCGCATCAAAAATAGGCGGAGCTGACAGGGTTTTCAAAATAGGCGGCGTCCAGGCAATTGCAGCAATGGCTTATGGGACAAAGACAGTTCCAAGAGTTGATAAAATCGCCGGTCCGGGAAACGCATATGTAGCCGAGGCCAAAAAACAAGTGTACGGAGACGTGGGAATAGATATTGTTGCAGGGCCGTCGGAAGTTATGATTATCGCTGATGAAACTGCAAATCCGGCATTTATTGCGTCTGACTTGCTCGCGCAGGCAGAGCATGACGTAAATGCGTCAGCCACGCTGATTACTATTTCAGAATCTCTTGCAGAGAAAGTTAAAAAAAAGCTTGAAGCGCAGCTGAACGTGCTTAAAACTGCAAATATTGCCCGCGAATCAATGAATAAAAATGGCAAAACAATAATTGTAAAAACCATTGAAGAAGCAATAGAGGTAGCCAATAAAACCGCGCCGGAGCATCTTGAACTTCAAATAGAGAATCCGAAAAAATATCTGGACGAACTGCGTAATTACGGCTCGCTGTTTTTAGGCAATTATTCAGCCGAAGTACTTGCAGATTACGTTGCGGGAATTAACCACGTACTGCCGACGCGCAATACCGCGCGATATTGTTCCGGCCTCTCTGTAAAGGACTTTGTAAAAATGCAAACCTGGCTCCAGGTAGACAATAAAAGCTACAAAGATATAGGCAAGATGGCAGCGAAATTTGCAGGGATTGAGGGATTGGATGCACACAAAGCATCTGCAGAAGCGCGCATTTTTGCGGATACAAAGCCCAAAAAACAAAAAAGCACACCTATAAATAGCTCTCCGTAAAATATTTTATTGTAAGTGATTCTATGATAACTCCAGACCGCGTAAAAGGAACACGGGACTTTGGCCCGGAGGATATGCTCCTGCGCCAGCGCGTAGTCGGAATCATACGCATAATCTACGAAGCGCGCGGCTTTGTCCCGATAGATACTCCAGCCCTTGAGAAATGGGAAGTTCTTTCTGCAAAAGGCGCCGGAGGAGACGAGCTGCTTAAAGAAACATATAATTTCGAGGATTTAGGCAGCAGGAGAATCGGCCTGCGCTACGACCTCACGGTTCCTTTAATACGTTATGTCTCGATGAACCCGAATATTCCGATGCCTTTCAAAAGATATCATTACGGTCCTGTCTGGAGATACGAAGAATCAAAGCCCGGTAGGTACCGCGAGTTCTACCAGTTTGACATCGATACAGTTGGCTCGCAGTCCATGGCTGCTGACGCGGAATGCATTGCAACAGTTGCCGAGGCGCTCTCAAAATTCAGGCAGTACATCGGGGACTTTAAAATAAGGATAAACAACAGAAAGCTTGTCGAGGGGGTGCTGAATTATCTTGACATAACCTCTGAAGAGCAGGTTATTGGGGAAATGAGAACAATCGACAAGATTCAGAAGCTCTCCCGCGAAGGACTCTTCAAAGAATTCAAAACATACAAGATTTCGGCAGTGCAGGCAGAAAGAATCCTGGACTCGCTCTCAAGAAAAGGCGAAATAAAGCAGATACTTTCAGAGATGAAAAAAGACCTCCCTAAAAATGAGAAAATTGCTGCCGGGCTTTCTGAGCTTGAGGAAACAGAGAAATATCTCGGGGCATTTGGAGTTCTTGCGAACTGTATTTTTGATGCATCCCTTGTCCGAGGGCTTGGATACTACACCGGCAATGTGTTCGAGGCGACCCTTGAAGGCAAAAACTCCGGAAGTATTGCGGGCGGCGGAAGATACGATAAAGTCATAGGGCTTTTCCTCGGTAAAGACGTTCCTGCTGTCGGATTCTCGATAGGCATCGAGCGCCTGCTTGACCTCATGAAAGGCAAGATAACGCCGGAGCCCCTTACAGAAATATTCGTTGCAGCAGTATCGCAGGATCTGCTGCCTGAAGCAATAAAGATTTCAGAAAAGCTGCGCACACAGGGCAAGCGGGTGCAGTTTGACCTGATGGGCAGGAACTTCTCAAATCAGCTAAAGTTCGCGGACAAAATCGGCGCAAAAGAAGTCTGGATACTTGGGCCCCGCGACATGGCAAAGGGCGAAATCGTGGTAAAGGATATGAAAACCGGGAAGGAGGAGAGGGTAAAAATAAATTCGTTAATAAACAATTAAGACGCGCAGCACCTTGTTTTAATAATTTCAATATAATCGCCAACTATTATGAATCCTTCTGCAGGAATTGAATTTCTCCGTAATACTTTTAGGTATTCATATAGCTGATTTCTTGCGTCCATTATATTTCTATAATCATTTTGCCCTTTTATTTCTCCAATGTACACTATTTTATGATTTTGGTCAAATGCACAAATATCTGGAGTTTTCTCGGAGCCCCTCTTAGTTTTTAATTCAGGAAATACCTTATAGAAAGGGGTTTCAGTTACTACATCGTCAATCTCAGTACCTAAAAAAGAAAGCGCATCGGGAACACCATACATTTCAACTAAGAGACTGTGCATGCTCCTCAATGACACCACTAATTAATTAGGACGAGAAAGAATTTATACTACCTAAACCCAATTAAATATACTCGACTATTTCTTTGAAAGATGCCTCAGCGTCTCCCTCACAAGCCTTCTGACGTTTTTTCTTGATTTTAGCGGAATCAGCTTTCCATACGCGCCAAAGTGGCGTATATTTTGCGTGGCAATAGGAATCCCGAGCCTGCCGCCCATCTCGATTATTTCGCTGTCAGGCATTCGGCCGTTAATTTCGTTTATGTAAAGGACACTATATCCGAGCCTTCGCATGGCCTCGACATACTTTCTTGGCGTGCATGCATCTGCAATAAAATCCGGAGGACTCGACGTAATTATATCGTCGTCTACAAAAGAAGAATCAGGGGCAATGCAACTTGATATCAATTCATTGCGGCGCATCAGGGAAGTACCACTAATAAATTAGGCGGTTTTGAATATTTATTCTTTCAAAGCCAAGTAGATATGTCATAATTTACTCGCACTTGGGTGTTGGACTGCACCGTTAAAAATCTACAAATACATCACTTTCTTTCTTATTTCCGAATGTATTTCCTTGATGCTTCTTCCGCCTGCGATAATTGCAATTTCCTCATTAAGAATCTTTGAAAGCCCGATATATGCAACGCGCAATTTCTGCTGGAATTCGTCGTTTTCAAACGGGTCTTTTTCTCCTTTCTGTGTCCGTTTTTTGTATTCTGAAAGCTGGATATCTAGAATAAAAGTAATGTCCGGCTTCAACACATAGCGGTGCAATTCATGAATCCATTCCGGCTTGCAGCCCATAAGCGGATGATATGCGTACGCAGAATGGTAGTACCTGTCCGCGATTATATAATCGTATTTTTCCAGCGCGGGCTTTATTGTTTCGTCTATATGCTGCATGGTGTCTGCGGCAAATGCAAGCGCGACGGTTTCTGGAGAAAAATTCTTTTTTCTTATCATCTGCTTTGCTATTGCCCCGATTTTCTTATTTTGCGGCTCTTTTACGTAAAGAACATTGAATTTCTGCGCTGCAAAAAAATCAAAAAGCAGTTTTGCCTGCGTTGTTTTGCCGGCGCGGTTCACCCCCTCAAAAACAATGAGTTTTGCAACCATTTTCAGTCATCTCCATTAACTATTCGCATTTTGCTGGGTTAAAGCCTCATTACGACAGCACTTTCTGCACTTCGCGAACTATTGCCATCGAAACCTTGTTTACCGGCAGCGTGCCGTCGATTACAATAACGTCTTTGTACTCCTTTGACAGCTTATCAAAAGCTGCGCGCACTTTTTCAAGCTTGGTTTTGTCCTCGAAAAGCTCAAAGCCGGCGCGGGAGCGGCCGATTCTCTCGACAGAAACTTCCGGCGGAACGTTCAGGATTACAGAAACATCAGGTTTTAAGAACTTTGAGTTAATGCTCTTCAGCCATTCGATATCGCAGTCAATTGAGCCAAATGCCAGGGACGAATACATATACCTGTCAGAAATGACAATGAATCCTTTTTCAAGCGCGGGAATTATTTCTTTTTCAAGATGATGCGACCGGTCCGCTGCAAAAAGAAGCTGGAGGCATTCCGGATTCGACTTCCACTCATGCGTCAATTGCCCCCTGATAAGCCCGCCGACAAGATTGTTCGTGGGCTCTTTTGTGACAAGAACCTTGTACCCCTTGCTCGCCAGGTATTCTGAAAGCATTGCCACCTGAGTTGATGCGCCGCTGCCGTCCAAGCCCTCTATTACGATAAATTTCCCTTTCATAAGCCGTTAATTCGGGATGAATTTTTAAATAGTTGACGCGAATTGCTTGAAGAAAAACCGCGCTCTTAAAGCGTACACAAAAGCTTTTAAAACTCAGTCTCTAAGTGCTTTTGTGGTCCCATAGCTCAGCTGGTTTCGGGTTTTGCAAAGAATGTTGTGCGAAATTCCGCCAGAAGGAGCGCCGGTCTTATATGACGTTCGGGCGAATACTATTTTCTGCCCGGATCCAAGTGCTTACTTGCGCTTAGCGTTTTAAGTGAGCCGGAGGTCTCGAGTTCAAGGGTCGTGAGAAGAAATTTTCCGGCACGAACAAATCTCGATGGGACCATTTTTGATTTTTCTATCTTTACGCGCAAGAAAAATCAAAAAGCCGAGAGTTCCGCGCTTAATGGTTATAATGCGGAACGAACGGATATTTCGCCATTAAATTATGTATTGGGCGAAAACCGCCTGATATTCCGTGTCAGGATTTCAACCATTCCTTTTATGCACTAGGTTGAAATATATACTATACACGCACTATTCTCCACGAACGTATTCCAAAATCTTTGAGAACGTCGGCCTTGTTATAAGAATCCCTATAAGAACGCCAAGAATCGTAGTAAACGCAAAGCCTTTTATTACGCCTGCACCGACGAACAACAGAGGCAGCATTGCACCTATCGTAGTTGCACCTGAGGACACAATAATAAAGAATGCCTGCTCAAGCTTTCTTCTTAAACTCATATCTCCTTCATGTTTCTGGCGCGACTCGTCCACAAGGACAATCTGCGCATCAACGCCCGTGCCGATGGCTGCAAGAATGCCGGCAATCGATGCAAGGTCTATTGTCCATTTAATCATCACCGCAACGCCAAAGATTATGAGCACCTCTGCCCCTGATGTAAGAATTATCGGAATTACTATTTTCGGGTCTTTGTATCTCAGATAAATTATGACGCTTACGACAAGTATTGCTGCAAAAATCGCAATCAATGCAACCTGCATGAACTTCTCTCCCAAAGTCGGTGATACGTCAACAATGCTTACAATATCTGCCTTTACCGGCAAGGCGCCATTCTCAAGTATTGCTTGGAGCTTCTTCATCTTATCAATTGCGTCCTGCTTGCTACCGCCAGGTCCTGTAATCTGCGGTTGCGTGAGAAGATTTCCTTTCAGGCCGGAGTCTATACTCAGCGAATCCATTTGCTTGTCATCAAGGTAGAGGTATATCTTGCTTGCAAGATAATTGTCTCTTTGCAGGCCTGAGAACTGGACAGGAACATCCTGCGTAATTTTGGAGAACCTCTCTGCAGAGTCTTTTGATGTCAGGATAGCAAAGCGGAATTGCCATTGGCCCGGGGCTGCCTCAACAACATTTGAATGCTGCGCATCGCGAAGAACCTGTATGATATCTGCTCCTGTATAGACCTTTGCAAAAAGTATCACGGTATCGTTTGTCCTGTTTTCATATCTGAAGTCGATTTTTGTCCCGGAAACATCAAGAGTAAATGATTGATTTAGCGAAACCGTATTTCCCCCGACGGTTATTGTATTATCGCTTGCAGAAACAGGAAAATCTATCCCGCCGACTTTTAAAGCTCCTTTGCCGCCGGACAAAGATACGGTCCTGTCTATGTATGCGTCAAATTTTCCCTGCTTTTCAAGAAGGTCCCGCATTTGTGCCTCATTCGACCCTGCAAGCTCAAGCTGTATATACTCTTTATTATCAACAATAACCGGCCTTATTGTCATCTCTTTTAATCCAAAAGAATTGATTCTTGAGGAAAGAATCGAAATCGATTGCTGGAGCTGGTCGGGGGTCGCGTTGTTCAGTGCAATTATCGCCCTCACACCTCCCTGGAGGTCAAGGCCTTTTAGTATATTTGTCTGGAACTTTGCGGGCTGCCCCGGCTCGAAAACAAAATGGGGCCCGATAGCAACTATCGAGGCAAGAAGTATTAGTGCCAGGATGATTATTCTTGGCTCCTTAATGAGTTTTTGTAAGTCCATTTAATCACACAAATTGACTATCAATTATTGCTTTCTCTTTTCAAGATACATTCACTGCGTTCTCGTCTCTTGAGATTTCATCTCAAGATAAAACTTCAAAATCCCTACATTCTGTATCCATGTAAATGGCATATCGGCAATCAGGCCGAATATGATTACAAGCGCTATTTCGCTTAATACTGCAGATGTCGATACAAAATAAAGCACCGCCATTGCAGCAATTGCAGAAAGCGTCATAGTAACCCCTGTTTTCATCGAAGATTTAATCCGCTCATCCACTGTGTGCTCATCATGCCGCTTAAGCACGCGCGTAGTAAGAAGGATGTCCGTATCAACGGAATATCCTATTATGATAAGGAGTGCTGCCAAAGTGGCAAGGCTTAATTTCAAGCCGATTATATTCATCATTGCTGCAGCAAAAACGAAATCGGAAAATCCTGCGGCAACTACTGCGGTTGATGGTATGGGATTCCTGAATACGTAAAACACTACTCCCGCCATAACAAAAAATGCTGCGACTATTGCCATTTTGGCCTGCGCCCAGAAAGCGGTTCCAAGAGTTGCGCCCACTGACTGCAGGCTTATGCTGCTCGAATCATAAGAAATACCTTCGGAATCAAGAAGCGCGGTGATGTTTCCTTTGCTAATCGGGGCCTCGCTGTCAAATATCAGCATCGTCTGTGTTCCTTTTGTTTCTTTTACAACTATGTCCTCTGAAAGCGATTTTGTAGCAGTTGCCTGCAATTTCTGCAAGTCTACGCTTCCCGAAGTTACTGGAACAACTATTTCTGCACCCCCCTTAAAATCAATGCCTCTTTGGACAAAATCCCCTGTTTTGACATACGAATTAAGAAGAATGCCAAGCACAAAAACCAGAAGCAGAAAGGTGACTGCAAGCCCTGTTTTATAATGTGAAAGGTGCCAGTTTACGATCTTTGAAAGCATAATTAAACTGAGGCGGTGAGTTTTATAAACCTTGTTCTTTTCCAACTATTCAGAAAGAATACAGCTAGAAATGCATTATTTCTTCCCGCAGTAAAATTCCACAATCTTTTTGATGCCTTCCTCAAATGAGACTTTGGGCTGCCAGCCGATTTCGCGCTTTATTTTCGAGATATCCGAAAGAGTGTTCTGCACGTAGTTTTTGAGCGGGTTGGGTATGTGCTTGGGCTTTATGTCGGTCCCAAGTTCAATGTTGAGCATTGCGACAATCTGGTTGAAAGAATATTCTTTTCCGGTTCCTATATTATAAACCTCTGCGCCTTTTCCCTTTTCCATTATCATTACAAGGGCATTGACAATATCCCCGACATATGTGAAATCCCTCGTTTGTGTACCGTCGCCGTACAATATCGGCTGCCTGTTGTTCTGGATATCCCATAGAAATTGGGTCACGTTGTTCGCATATGTGCCTTTGTGAGTTTCGTGCGGCCCGTAGACCGAAAAAAACCGCGCGCCATTGGCATCAACTCCAAAGTATGCATTATACATCTGCGCCGAAGATTCCATCAAATATTTGCTCAATTCATACGGCGTGCCGGGAATAATCCGCATGTCCTCGCAATATGGCTTCTTGCATCTTGCATAAAGCGAGCTTGTGGATGCGTAAACAACTTTTATTTTTTTTGCCGCGGCAAGCTCAAGAACGTTTACAAAAGCATTCAGGTTATTCATAAATCTGCGTGTGTTATTGTTGAACATCGGCGCGCTGCTGTACCCTGCCAGATGGTATATGCGGGTAATGCCATGCTCCTCGACAAGCTTTTTCAGGAGAGCGGCGTCTTCCGCACTCCCCTTGATTTTTGTGCAATTAATGCCGTCAAGATTTTTTATAGTCCCGAGAAATTCATTATCAAGTGCCACTACTTTTTTGCCGTCTGCCACGAGCCTCTGCACAAGATTGCTTCCGATAAAGCCGAATCCGCCAGTTACAAGTTCTGTCATTTTCAATCAGTCCTCACTTTACTTGGATTGAAAAGCCGAGAGCGACACGCATAATGGTTCATAAGGTGTCGCGAACGGATTTCCAACCATCAACTCAATACTTTGGGTTGGAACGCTTGAAAAATTTATTTGAATTTTTCAAGCGATAAACCACCGCTCAATATTATGACGTTAAGTTTAAAGAATTAATTAATGATATAGTGCGAACGCCAAAAATACAAAAAATACCTCTACTCCAAGAAGTATCAGCACCAACTGCTTTTCAGTAAATCTTCCCGACCTCATTACAACATGCGTCAGCGAGTATATTTTACTATAGGGTGCCTGCAATGTTCCGTCGCTCTGCAATACTCCGTAAGTTTCTGCCTTAAACCAGTTCCTGGCTTTTAATAAAAATTCAACAAACCAGGGAATAAAAGCAATCACCGCAAACCGCTCTATATTGCCGAGTATTGCAACAGAGGCTGCAACAGCCCCTATTGTATAATCAAGGCTGTCTCCGGGAAATATTTTTGCAGGATACCAATTGTAAATAAGAAAGCCTAAAAGAACTGCAACAAAAATAAATGCTATTGCTGCAGCAACAAGCTCTCCGTTAAGGAGCGCAAAGCCACCTAAAGCCGAAATAAGGATAGTGCCGAGCCCGGCTGTCAGGCCGTTCATTCCTGCAAGCATGTTCGTAGCATTGGCTGCTCCAAAAATCCCTAAAGGCACTATTAAAAGCGGATAAAGAATCCCGAGGTCTATATTCCCCAGAAAAGGAATTGCTATCGAAGAAACTCCCGAGTTAACTACCATAAGCGGGACTGCAGCAAATAGAGGCAATAGGAACTTGGTGCTCTGCTTGAAGCCGACCTTTTTTTCCGAGTTTATTTTCCCGCCGATTTTTCTTTTTGCAAGGAGCGTTGTCAGGTCATCAAGCATGCCTAAAAGAGTTATTATCATTATTGTAAGCGTTGCGGCGAGTATCTGGGATATTACTTCCCCATTAATCTTTAGATAAAACGTAAGTGTGCCCACATATGCCAAAATGCCTGTAAGAAACCCTAAAAGAACCGGAAAGCCGCCGAGTTCTGCCACTTGCGGCTTGTCTTTTTTGTGTATGTCGCGGCCAACAACATCGATATTTTTAAGGACAGTTATTATCCGCGGTGTCATAAGGACCGTTGCAAGAAACCCGCCGAGTCCTGAAATTGCAATCAATAGGTTGAGTGAAAGAACATCCATATAATTTGCTTATGTGTTAAAAATATATATAGGGAATGATTATTGCAAAAAATCCATGTCTCCAAAAGAGCTTAATGCATCCTTGCGCTCGTCAAGAAATCTGAAAAACGTATCGAGCTCCCTGTCGTCAAGAGCGTTCAGAAGCTCCCGCAGCATTTTCCCGTTCATTAGGGGCTTTTGCAGTTTTTTCTTCCAGACAATATCATAGTTTTTTTGGAAGAATTTTTTGCTGAAATCGTTTTTCTTAAACGCGCTGCTAATGGCTTTGGCGGCTATTTTTGCGCACATCAATCCATATATAACTCCTCCTCCTGAGAATGGCTTTACCTGCAAAGCCGCATCTCCCAGAAGAATAACCCTCTCGCCCGCGGTCTGTTGTTCCCCGGAAACAATCGGGTGGCTGCGGAACATCGCCATTTTATGGCCATGCATCCCGAGGAATTTGCGGAAATATTGCAGATGGTTTCTTTTTGCTGCAAGCCCGTATTCTGTGCTTTTTCCTCTCGGAATTTTCCATGCAAAAAATCCCGGTGCAATTGATTTACCGTAAAAAACATCTACTGTGCGGGCTCCTGACGGCTCCTCAATTATTGAAATAATGCCGTTGACAAAAGAAATTTTGCCCTCAAGCCCGCTAAGCCTCCTTACGGTGCTGCCTGCGCCGTCTGCGCCGACAAGAACTTTGGCAGAATATTTTTTATTGACAATTATGCAATTGCCTTCAAGAGAATATTCTTCAAACGGCTCGCCAGTATGGATTTGGGCGCCGGCTTTTTGCGCAATGGCTGCAAGTTCCCGGTCAAAAGCAGCGCGGTTTATAACATAGGCAACCGGCTTTGATTTTTCAACCGAAAATGAGGCTTTTTTGGAGTGAAACGTCGCCCCGAAAACAACGTGCTCGATAACGGATTTTTTTAGAGGCACGAGCGTTCTCAAGCGTGTGCTTATAAGGCCGGAACACGCGCTTTTCCCTATAACCTTCTTTTTTTCAAGAATAAGAACAGAGAGGCCGTTTTTTGAGAGAAGATAAGCCAGGTGCGTTCCGGTGGGTCCTGCGCCGGAAATAACGACATCAAATGATTCCATATATAGTAAATACCCGCGAATAATTAATAATTCATTCCAGCAACCTCAGCCTGCTTTTCCGCTAGGAATTGTCTTATAAATACCTGCGAACAATTAGTAAAGTTATGTGGGAATTCTTTGTGGGCGTGTCAATAGCATGCTTTTTTGCGGTATTTCTCATCAGAAGGAATGACTCTCCTGCGCCAGGGCGGCGGGAAGTAGTTTACGCACCTGCGGATGAAATTATCAGGTACAAAACCCACAAGAAAACAGAGGATATTTCGCCTGAGAGCACGTATTCTTTTGGCAGTACTCAATCGCAGTTTCGCGAAGAACCACAAATACGAACAGCAGACGCCGAAGTGCGGGATGACCGTACGATAAATGCAGACGTGGGCACTTTCAGGAACGAGCCCTTCCAAAACAAGCCAACTGATATGGAAAGTGAGGAACGAAAGCGCGGGAAAACGCAGGATTCGCGATTGAAGATGATGAGGAGTGACATTGCGGGAAATCATGCAATTCGCGATGGAACGACGATGAGGAACGAAAGCGCGGCAATTCAGGGCTCGC
>CABMCT010000074.1 GCA_902384675.1 uncultured archaeon
ACCAGTAATAGGATTAGTGGTATTTTCTGTCGTTCCATTATTCCAAATTCCGTTTAATTCCACATCATAGGAATCAGTAATATTATTTGTATTATTTGCATTCCATGAATATCCTGTTACATTTGAAAATGTTAAATTTTGAGGACTATCAGGCCATGCGTTTACAGGCATTCCAAACATTACAAAAAACAATACCATAATCAGTATCTTTTTATACATTTTTATAACCATACTATTATTGTCCGCTAAAACGTGAACTACCACCCTACAAGTAGGATGGCTTCCTGCTTCATCGTGTCTATGCTTAGACCACTCTGGCAGGCTTCAAGTCCCGCTTCCTGGTTTTTGTTTGGATATAGTCTGAATTGAAATGCTTTTTTCATGCAGCCTACACAACTGTTTTTCGGGGATAGGTATGACGATTGCAAGGGGTACGATTCATCCACCCGACAAGTCATGTGGTCTTCTCTACCCCTTGACCCCACGTTATAGATTCACCCGCTCCACCAACCATCAGCAATAATATCATCACTCCGAGTATGCTGTGAATATCCTGTTTTCCTCTCATATTGTGTCCTCCAAATACCTTCATTGCCGCCGCCATTTGCCCCACCCCTGCTGACTGCTATTGTCCCGCCCGAATACCAGCCGTTTCGCCATGTATATTATCGCTGCCACAACTGCTATTGCGAACAGGAGAACGATGATTGCCTGGAACATATTGAGTACCCAGGGAAGAATAACAAAGGGGTTGTTCATTAAACTCGCCGAAGCTGGCTTGATAACGAGTTGTATGGGCTGGCTGGTATCTATGTCCAGGACATCGTTAGTGCCGTTGAGGGTGCCTGCAAGCGTCTGGTTTGAATAGTATATATAAAGTTTCGAGGAGCAGCCCCAGTCGAGGTTCAGGCAGGTTACATCTGTGTATGAGATGCTCTGGGCTGATGCTGGGAACACTGGCAGCATGAACATGAGAATTGCGATGAGAGTTACGATTGTTTTTTTATCCACTTGGTTTTTCCTCCTTTATCTTTGATTATTTTTTTTGTGAGCTTGTTTGCGAGAAATGCTACTATGGCTATGCCTGCGAGAACGAGCGGGTTGCTCAATGCATCCCAATAGGTGTACTGATGTATCCATACCCACTGCCTCGTTTTATTGTCATAAACCACCTGGTCTGTGGCTGGATTGTATCCTTTCGGGTACTGCGGGGTGAGGTTGCTGGAGTTGAGGCTTGAGATGTTGATGCCGAGGTTTTCACTTGCGCCCGTTGCGTTCGGGATGTTGGTGAAGTTTATGTCATGGATACTGTCTGCGAGCGCAAGCTGCGAGAAGGTTAGAATTAGAATTACTCCTATGCCTGCCCATGCGCTGCGCCTCATACCTGCCATCATACCTCTGAAATAAATATGCGCTGATTGTATAAAAAACTGCCTGTGAAGGGGGGAAGGAGACCAAGCCCCCTCACAGAATCTTGAAATCAGAACCCTTTCTTGAACGCACCTACAATAGACCCGAAGATGCCCATGATAAGCCCGACCACTGCGAGGGTGACCAGTATCGTCACGATTCCTACGACCAACTGCACAATGCCTGGGAGTACCTGTGTTACTGTTGCACTGATGACACTTGAGATGCCGCTGAAGTCCACGCTGGATGCACTCGTGGTCTCGGTGTCGTTTACCCAGCCTGAATAAGTGCCATTCATGTCTGGAGATTCCAGGCTGATGGTGTGCGATGTTGAGGGTAAGAATCCCGTTCCTGTGTAAACCTGCGTGCCTGTAGTTGGCGAGGTTACGTTGGTTTCGAATACCCCGTCAATATATACTGACGTATTGTATTGCGTGGGGTTGGCTGTCCACTGCCAGTCAATCGAGTATGTGTGTATGGCAGATGCATTTAATGCTGTGGGTTCGTTCGCTGCCATTGCTCCTGGGGCGAGGAATGCTATCATTAAAAGGATGCCTGCGATGAGTTTGAAGTTTTTCATTTCCCTCCAGAATAATATGAAATGCCGCACCAGGGATTGCCTCTTCCCTGTGCGGCTTGATGCTCAACCACTATCCACTGCTTTGGGCTGCCTTAGAAGCCCATGCGAAGGGCGTTCACGATGGCGTTGAAGATGCCTACGATAAGCCCGACTACGGCAAGCGTTACCAGCACTGGCACGATACCGACCACAAGCTGCACGATGCCTGGGAGTACCTGTTGCACTGTAGCATTAATGACATCTGATATGCCCGTAAAGTCTACTGTCGTCATTTTATATGACCTCCAATACCAAAAAGGACTTCGAGGATATATAACGGGTTTGCAGAATAATATTAATATGATTAATAATCATAATGCCTATCCCTGAAAAAAAGTAATCGGCAAGATTCGATTTCTGAAGGCTAGGCAAAGACCTTTGTCTTAGTGCCACCTGTCGGGATTGAGCGTATTCAGTGCAAACCCGATAATCATGCACACAACCAGGACAATGCCTACCCAGAACGCAGCCTGTGCGAATGCCGCAAAGCTTGTGACGAAGCTATAGAACAGTGCCGTTGCCTGCCCCAGGGAGAGCGATATTCCTGCCCAGCCGCTCGCCAAGGTAAAGTCCTGGCTTGAATCTGCACCGCTGATTGTAATGCTTACGCTATCTGGGTCGAATCCGCTCTTGCCTGCCATAACTGCATGGCTGCCGTTGGTGATGCCTGTGAGAGTATAGGAACCATCGATGGCTGTGAGCGTGTTCCCGCCTGCCCATGAGACTGTTGCGCCCTGGATGGCTGTACTGTTGGTGTCGAGAACGTGCCCTGTGAGGTTATATCCCTGCGCCGATGCTGCGCCTGTGAGGGCAATGAGTATGAGAAGAGTTAAAACTGCCGCTGAATACCCGCCTCTATACGCCATACCTATAGATATTATGTCATAAGCAAAATAGTTTTGCTATGGAAATTTCGTTTGTTTATATGAATCACTCGGATTTGCGCCTGATTACTTTTCTCCACCCAAGATACTTACAGAAACGGGTTCAAAGGGGCAAGAAAGCTCCCGACTTCAGTCGAGGAGATGAATTGCCCCTTTGCAATCGTAATACCTATCCCCGAAAAATAGTTGTCGAGACTGGATTTTTAGGGATAGGCATAAGAATAAATAGTATCAGAACAATATAAAGCTATCGAGATTGGTATGATAACCGTAACAAGATTCAAGTTGTATCCAAACAAGGAAACCGAGGATAAGTTATTCTCGAATCTCAGGATATGCAGCTTCGTCTATAACTGGTGTCTGGAACATAATATCTGGAACGATTCTGTATTGCCTCAACTCAAAGAAGTGTATCCTGATGTGAAAGAAGTCCACAGTATAGTGCTTCAAAATACAGTTCATCAGGTCAGAGATAACATCAATGCTCTTTCAAAAAAGAAACAGAAAGGTCAGAAAGTAGGCAGATTGAGGCATAAACCAAGACACAGCATGATATATGAACAAACTGGTTTTAAGATGGATGGGAATATGCTGAGATTAAGCAAGATAGGAGCAATACCAATAATTATCAGCAGACCGATAAAAGGAGAAATCAAGCAGATAATCATCAAGCATAACAAAACCCATAACTGGTTTGCGATAGTTGTATCGAGGACAAATGAGATAGACGACTGGTTTGCATTCAGGAAAACTTATCGGAAGCCACAGAGCTTCAAAGCTGTCGGAATAGACCTCAATGTATCTAATTTTTCAACAGATAGCGATGGACTTGTTATCGAGCATCCTAAGAACGTCAAGAGAGCAGGGAAAAAGCTGAGACGGGAGCAGAGGAAATTATCGCGAAGAAAGAAGGGAAGCCGTAACAGGAATAAGCAGAGAAGGATAGTAGCATTGGTTCATGAGAAAATAGAGAACCGAAGAAATGATTTCCTGCATAAAGTAAGCAGGTATTATGTTAATAACTATGACCTTATTTCCCTTGAAGATTTGAGTATAGCCGAGATGGTTCAAAATGGAAACAGCGGATTATCCAAGGCTATCCTCGATGCTTCATGGGGTAAATTTGACGACTACGTGCTGTACAAAGCCGAAAACGCTGGTAAGCTCGCAGTTCAAGTCATAGCAAAAGGAACTACGCAGGATTGTAGTATCTGTGGCAAAACAGTACCAAAGGATTTGTCAGTAAGGGTTCATAGTTGCCCTTATTGTGGGTCTGTTATGCCGAGAGACTATAATTCTTCAAGGAATATCAATCTCAGAGGAATAGAAATGGTAGGCTGGGGCACAGTCAAACCAAGCTCTCTCGATATGGGAAGGCTAAATACGCTTGCGGAGATAAGAACCTCTATTCTGGATATCAACAACCCAGAACAAGTTTTCATCGATGAGGCAAGAATCTCCTGGCTTTAGCCGTGGAGAGTGTCAAGTTCACGGTCTTGACAATGCGGGGACAATAGATACGGAGGTCGTAGGCTCTGGCAGGTTCCATTTCAATTCAGGCTCGCCTTTGTTTCTTTTAGCTCTAATGGCTTTTCGGGTACTCCACCCTGGTTGAACTGGAGCTTATCGCACTTGCAGAACTGGTCGTGTACTTCGATAGAGAGCTTTGCGACGAACTTGCTATAATCTGATTTCTTTAAAGAGACCATGTTATATACGGCTCTGAATCGTTCCTGGTTCATCTCCCAGAAGTGCTCACATCCCACTATCCTGATTGCCATGTGAGCATCCATCCATGCCACGCCTTTGAATTTGTTTTGCGTTTTTTCAAAATACTCTGCATGGGCTTCTAATAAAGGTTTGATGTCCTTGTAATTTTTACATCTCTTGTCTTCCAAGGTTTCCAGATAGTCCTTCTCGCCCCTATCCAATCGATGCTCTGCTTCCGTGATTGCAAGATTCTTTTCGCTCTAGATATGACCCATACAATCAGAAGAACGGTTTGTTGATACATACACTCCATAATCCCCTTCCAGTTGTCCGAGCAAGCAAAAGCCCTGGCGGTTCATTACGTTTCTATAGCCATCGAAATTCACTCTGATGAAGTGCTCGCACGACCTGCATGCGTTCACAGGCAGGGCTTTCAGACGCTCCTCGATGTCGGTCATCTTGGCACGAACCCCTTGCATTTCTGTTCTCGTTTCGCCTGGCATATCCTATAGCCCAGAATGCAATGCGCTGGATGCCTGCCTGCATTGAAGTTCCAATTAGCACAGGCTGCCTTGCCGTCAGTATTTGTCACTTCAGTAACTCCTTTTTTGCCTGTAAAACCAATGCTAAAGTCATCCCCCACCCATGCTTCCGACTATTGGTTCTACTGGTCGCCCTAATCTTTTGCAATCAATATCTATACAGACGTTGCTTATTGTTTCCTTGCATTTTCTGGTTGGAATCCAGTCATCGATTCGCTGGCAGTGGATATAAGGAAACTCCTGCCTCCTTGTTGTCGCTTTTAGATTGTTCTTCATGAATACTGAAATGACGAATTTATCTGCCTGCCCTATTAACTCGTGCACCCACTGGCACTCTGGCTGGAAATTTGGTTTCGATTGCGACCCGAT
>CABMCT010000075.1 GCA_902384675.1 uncultured archaeon
AGAGCCGAGGTAGATTCGCATTTCGGCCCTGGAAACCACACCGCTCAAAAAGCTTCGGCCCCCGCTAAAGACGATTTCGGGCAACAGGGCACGCCTAACACCCCGGCCTATCCTTGCCAATTATCTATTAGAAACAGGATTTTAAAAGCCTTAAAAAACTATTTCGCCCCGCTGCTTGGTATTGCAACGCCGCTTCTTGCTGCCTGCGACTGTATCAGCTTATTCTGTATAGAAATGAGCTGGTCGCGTACCATTTTCTCCTGCTTATCAAGGGATTTTGTGCGGACTGCAATGGTTTCTTTTTCCTCTTCCAGCTCTTTTTTCAGGGTAGGAACATCAGCTTTAATCAGGACTGCCCCGACTGCTTTGTAGACATCGCTCTTTGCCGAAGAAAGCTCCTTTAGTGCGCCTTCTATCTCCTCTGAATGCAGTCGCATGGCCTCCTTCTGGTAAAGCACTGCCGAAAGCTGCTGCTGCAGCTGCTGGAATTGCATAGAAATATCCTGCATTTCGTTTTGCGCCATAATAATCTTATCAATAACTAAGGAATCAGAAATTTAAAAAGGTGCCGGCAGGTTAATGCGTTCTTTTAAAAAAGTAGTAGCCAATCACAATGGCAACTATAATGGCAAATGCAACTATTAAAATATTGCCACTTTTCGGAGTTTCTGTCTGTGCTTGATTGGGAGCCTGCGATGCGTTTTGTTGGGTTTGCGCCCCTTCTACGATACCTCCTGCAATAATCACCGGGGCGGAAAATGAGTTAATCACGGATTTGTTCAATTGCTTATTCACCGAATAGCTTATTGTTTTGCTTTCGCCTTTGGCGATTGTTGGATAGGCAAACAAGAATGCAGGGTCTTTTTCTATGACATTAACTGTCGCGCCGCCTGCAATGACTGTAATATCGTCCGAAGACGCTGCAACTGACTTGGGCACAGTATCATAGACAATAAACTTGTTGACTGTCTGGTCGCCGGTGTACACAAAGGCGTATGATAGTGTTGTCGCCCCTGCAGATACAGAAATACTCCTTGAGCCAGTGACGCTTTTTGATACCTCTGACGACAGTTCTGCAATCTCGTCTATCTTTTTGTCGCTTAGCTCTGTCAGCCCGAGCATGCTTTTTATCGCATCTTGCAGCTTTTTATCCTGCTGTATTATCCCTTTGATTTCATTCTTATCTTTTTTCTCGTCAACAGTTACGGTATTTGTTGTGGTATTAGTCACTGCGCCCCCGCCGCTGCCTGACCCCGCGCTTGAACCCGATGAGTTAGTTGTATTGGATGCCGCATTAAATGTCACGTTAAACCCGGATGCAGTCGGAATATCCTGCGACAGGTTTCCGTTGTTCGGGTTTGTGGTGAATGTGCCGTTTGAATCGGACACCACAGCCCATCCCGATGCAGCTTCGGGTTTAATCAAAATGAGTGCGGATAATCCGAGCAGTACAACGGATAAAATAGCCTTTGTTTTTAAATTCATTAAAAGACCCTCTGTTACGGTGTTTGTGACAAGGCGAAACCGAAGTTCCCGCTGTATGTTCCTGCACTCAGCCCGCTGTACGGATAAAGGTATATCTGCAGCGCCTGCTTATAAATGCCTGCAGTGATGCCGCCCGTTGCATATCCAGGCAATGCGCCTGCTGATATGCCGGATACCATAAGCGTTGCTGCGTTGCTGTACGCTCCGTTGTCGTCTATCGCGGCCGAGCCGGTGCCATTGTACAAGTATGCATTGTTTGTATTATTTGACGTTGCAAACTTATTGCTGCCGCTTGTCAGGTTAAGATACATCCGGGTATACTGATATCCCTTGGCATATATTGTGAAGTTGTAAATACCCGGTGTTCCGGAGCCTATTGTTCCGGGTGCCTGAGCCTGGCTGTCATAAGCAGATGGCGCCCGTATTGCCGCATATGATGTGATGTTGGCTGCGGTTGAATTCAGGTTTCCTGCAAGGTCGGTTGCGCTCACGTTTATTGTCCAGTTCCCGACAGGCAGGTATATGCCGTCAAATGCAATGCTGCTGAACGTGCCGTTGGCTGTTGTTGCCGTTGCATTATTTGTCCATATAATGCTTGAATTTGTGGCATTGTAAATGCTGTAGCTCGCGCTTGCGAAGTACAGCCCTGTGATTGTCACGGAAAAGTTGAAGTTTCCTGCATAGACGCTGTTGCTGTTTACGCTTATTGCAGAGAACTGCGGCGCGATGCTGTCAACCACGAATGTAGAGCCGGAAGTGCCATTTGCCCAGTTTGTTCCATCGGTAGCATTTACAAATATGGAAATATTGGCTAAATTCAGCCCTGCTGTGTTCCATGACACGTTGTATACTGCATTGCCCTGAGAAACGTTCTGCGAGCCGATGAAGTTGTATGTTCCGTTGTAATAGTAGAACGTCACATTGGCTACTGTGCCATTGCCGTTGTTATCCGTAACTGTCGCATTCACTATGACAGTGCCCCTGATATATCCTGATACCGGAGATATCACTGTTACAACAGGCGCGACATTATTAACTGTTAATGTGATTGTCTGCGTGCCGTTTACATTGCCGCTTGTATCGTTTGCGCGAATCGGGAGCGCATAGATTCCGTTAAGAGTGTAAAGCGGAACTGTTATATTGGCTGCGTAAGTGCCGTTCGTGGTGTTCCCGCTTACAAGGCTCATTGCTGTCAGCGCACTGCCGCCTATGCTTGAGAGATTGATAAACACCTGAGCCACGGCCACGTTATCTGTGGCTGTTGTATTTACAAGGATTGTTGAATTTGGATTTCCTGATGCAGATGTTGTATTGATAACCTGCGGGTTTGTGATATCAAGAACAGTGGTGGTTATCTGGGATGCGAGGCCGTTGCCAAGCGAAACGAATATTGCACTTGAGTTATCCGATGCTACAGCAGTAATATTTGTGTAATATGTCCCGGCTGCTGCATTTGACACATTAAGCTGGACAATAGCAGATATCACGCCGCCCATTGTTGTTGAATTTAAGGTTATCTGGCTGGCATTAAGAAGCCCTGAGCCCTGCACTGAAAGATTGTAAATTATAGGGTTTGTGTTATTTCCCAGGTTGCTTATGTTAATGAGGTATGTCGCATTCACGCTTTGATTGACTTATTGCGAAATTGGCCCTGATACATTCGCGAAGTTAAGGGAGTAGTTTGCCCCGCCTATTATGTACGATGAGAACGACGAAACCGTAAATGTCAGGTTTCCGTTGCTGTATGTTATACCTGAGCATCTTCCGGGCGGGCATAGGGATGTAGCTGCCGGCGCGTTCATGCCGTTAAAGCTTCCGTAATTTATACTGTAATAATTGCTGTTGCCAAATAAGCCTGAAACGTTATAAAGCGTCAATGTGGCGCTCACACTCAGGTTCGGCTTTCCTGCCTGTCCGTTCCATTCGCTTTCATTTATGCCGAACTGGCCCTGAGCCATGAGATTTTTCATGGCGAACTGCATGATTGCACCGGCTTTCTGCTGGCTGCTCATATCAACAGGATTTGCCGAAAAGTTTATCATTGCCTTCCCCAGAACATCTAAAACAAGGGGCACTGCAGAGAAATTTCCGCTTTGCGCTATTGCCGAAAAGTTCGTTGTTGTTGCAGGGTTGAACACAGGACCGCATAGGAAGACTGTGCCGTTGGCATTTTGGTATACCGGACCTGTTGCCAAGTTGCATGGCGATACTGTGCTTGCCAAACACCCGGTAGTATTCCTCATGCTTCCGTTCCAGAATATCATCGGGGGCACCTGAGTCGGGTCCGGCGGGCAGCTTGGAATTGTTGACATGTTGACAAGGACTATGGGGCTGACAGAGGCCTGCTGCGGGTTCGCAAACTGGACCGGCTGCGGCTGCGTACCATTCCAGACAGCCAGACCCATCCCGGCGCCGTAAAATACATTGCTTCCTGTGAGGCTTATGCCGGATGCAGAGAGATTGCTGTAATTGACAAGCGCGTTTATCCTGTAAAGCCCGCCGCCAAGCGGTGTCGCTGCAACGCCCGGACTGGCTCCGATGCTTGTGCCGTTTGCAGTTACAGTAAGATTGTCATAAGGATAAATTGCACTATCGCTTCCGACTGTGGTGAAGTTCACGATTGCAGAAACATTGTTGCCGTCATAGAAGAATATGCCCTTTGCGCTGAGGTTGAGTGATGGGGCGTTGTTTGACGTATTCCACTGTGTAACGCCGAAGTTGACCGGGCCGCCGATTGTGACAGCGTATGAATTGTTGTAAAGTACATTTCCGACACTGTCATTTACCCAGATATTTATGGGCGCAACGCCAAGAGCAAGGTTTGCCAGGCTTATGCCGGTCAAGTTGCACCAGCCATTTTGCGGGCTGCTTGCAGAGACTGTCACATTCGCATTTCCGCCTATATTCGCAACGCACTGTGCTACACCCGAGCCCACATCATTTACGCTGATATTAAGGTTAAGCGTCTGCTTGTTGCTCACTACAGTACCGTTCGATGGATTAACTAATGCGGTTATAGGAGTTGCTGTATCCACAAACATCCATGATGAGGTTGTATTTGCTGATAGATCCGAAGTATTGCTTGCATTAAATGCCTGAATATTAAAAGTATAGTTTTGTCCGTTTGATGCGCCTGTAACTGCATAACCTGTCGCCGAAGTGTTTGAGAAGTTTGTGCCGAATCCGGTGCCCGAGTTAACATATATATAATACCCGCCTGCATTGGTTACTCCCGACCAGTTGACGCTGAAATTTGTTCTGGTAAAGTTCAAGGTCGTATTTCCAGTGAAGTAAACGCCTCCTAATGTGCCCATTGTTGCGTATGCCAAAAGAACATAGCTGGCGCTAATCAGAAAAGCAGCAAGAACAGATGCAACCAGAAGTTTTGAAGAACCCGTACCGCATTTTGCGGCAAAACATTCAATAAAACTGTTTTTATAATATTTGCGCTTCATCATTATATCCGCCTGCTAGTGATGCATCTTTCTTAATCTCTATAAGTTCCAGTGTATTTGTGAGCATTATATTGAATATTACTTATATATATGCTTTGCGAACCATTTCGCTCGCACTCTAATCTTTAGAATCCGACATAAAGGGATTGGTTCAAAATCCTTTTTCTTCTCTGTGCATCTTGAAAAAGTAATACCCTATCACAAGGACTATCATTGTAACAATCACAACAATCAATGACGTGTAATCGCGCGACCCTGATGCCGGCGGATTGTTATTCTGGGTTGAAGATTGCGAAGGCTGTTTATTTTGCTGCTGGGGAGTGTTTTGCTCCGGCGCCAGTTTAGATGTGTTTGGCTCTTTCTGCCCGGCTGTTGTCCCGGTTGTATTCGAATTGGTATTATTCGCTGCGGTTGTGCTGTTTGTAGCCGCTCCCCCTCCGCCACCGCCAGAACTTGTGCTCGTAGATGTACCGCCGCTGCCTGCTGTAACGGTTATTGTCTGTGAAGTCGTAAGCGTCTGTCCGTTTCCTCCTGCAATAGTTGCAGTAATCGCGGAGGTGCCTGCGGAAACCCCGGTTATTGTAAATTGATTATTAGCAAGGGATTTGCCTGAAATGGAAGCAGAAGCTGTTGATGATGGGCTGCAGGTAGCTACTGCCGACGACGATGAAGTGCAGGAAATGTTAAACGTAGTGGAAGAATCGCCCACGTTATTTACGCCGACTGTAAATGTCGATGTGCCTGCTACAGCTATGCTTGAGGATGAGAGAACAGAGGAAGTCGTCAGGCTTGCAGGAGAGAGAACAGACAATCCTGTCTGGCGGGAGTCCTGCTTTGTGCTGCTGTCCCCGGTATCTTTTGCGCTGACGCTTGCCGTTATCCGGTTTGTATAATCGCCGGCGACGCTCGCAGAGCATGACCATGTGGCAGAGCCTGCGCCGTTGCCGTCAAGGGAAATTGTCTGGCTTCCTGTCGGCGTGCATGATATTCCTGAAGGCAGGGTCAGGGAGCCTGAAACATCGCTTACGCTTGAGCCTGAAACCGACATTATTATATTAAAGCTGTCTCCCTGCGAGACGCTTGTAGGAATAGTTACGCCTGTAATTGATATCGAGCCTGTTGCAAAAACAGGGGCTGACGATAGCAATGCTATTATAAACAAAATTCCAAACGAAAATCCTCTGTTCATTGAATATCAACCCCCTCCCCCTACTGTACTGTAAACATGGCTTTGGCAATGCCGGATGCCTTATCAGTATCCAGCCTTATAAAGTATGCACTGCTGCCTGTCAGTTCGGTGCTGCCGAAAACCGCATAGTAAGTGCTGCCCGAGCTCAATTTAAGAGGCAGTGAAGCTGATACAGTGCCGTTTGTCGCAGAGTTCACTCTCATAACCGTTGCAGTTGCATTCGGTATATTGCTCATTATATAAACATTGTTGCTTGTGGTAAATACGGTTGTATTTGTGGATGATGAAGTCGAAGCGGATGTATGTGTCCACAGCTGCGGTATTGTGCCTCCTCCCGAAACTGGCGGCTGCACGGATATTATCTTGGTCTTGCTGCCCACATTGTCTATAAACACATTGATAACATATACCCCGGGGTAATCCAGCGCAACCGACAGGTTCGCAGAACCGCTTGAAAAGTCCACGCTATCATTGCTATAAACAAGGCTTGAAGCAGCAGGGGAGTATACAGCCACTTTGCCTGTGACGGCAGAGGCTACGCTTATATTAACCGTTGTGGTGGTATTTGCAGTTATATTCGCTGCGGTTGTGATATTGATTGTATCCTGCGTGCCGTTGACCACATCAACAAGGGTAAAGCCGAATCCCTGCGAGCTGCCTGAAAATATAGCCACTCCTATCGGATACCTTCCCACTGCTTTTCTCTCGTTAGGTATTGCGATAGCCTGCTGGTACGGCTGGCTGCCTGATAGATTAAGCTGCATATCCCTCTTCCCTTTCTCTTTGTTAAATATCGCCATAAATCCGCCGGTTGCACTGATTGCTGCTCCGGATGTCCTGTTTGTCACTGTGATATTAATGCCCATTATGTCGCCGGGGTTATATTTGGATGCGTTCGGAGTTACCTTTACATTCAGCGAGCTTACAAGGAATCCCGAATACGACTGTATTGATGTGCCGTCAACGCTTGCCTGCAAATAGTAAGGACCGTCGCTTGAAGGCGCGCTTATCCCCTTCAATGTTGCAACACCGTCTGTACCTGTAGCCGCACTGCCTGCCTTGGTTGGGTTGGTCCCATCGGAACCGTACACAAAGCTAACCGTCCTGCCGGAAGCCGGGGTCCCGTTCGAATAAGTCAGCACCGCCTTGAATATTGCCGATTCATTTGACATGTACGGCTGCATAAACGAGTGGTCCGCGGAAGCGCTCAACTGAAGCGAGCTTCCGCCGCTAACCCTGAGCGTCGCGGGCAGGGCAAAACCGGTATCCCCTGACGGCGTAGTCACCTTTATTTCCAGGCCATAGACCTGTACAGGTGCTTCCGAAGGTATTGTAAACGAAATAATCCCTATGCCGCCCGCGGTTGTATTTGAAGGCAGCACTTGCTGGCGGCCGAATGCCCATACGCTTGCCCTGACCTGCGAGCCGTCTGCAACAGCAGCGCCGCCGCTTGTTGCATTAACGCGTATAGTAACAGGCGTAGTGCCGTCGGCAGTCCCTGTGTATTCGTTATTCGGGAGAGCACCGCCGCCTGAATTCTGAAGCGTTATATTCAGCGAAGATACCTGAACGCCGATAAAGAAGGGCTGGTTCGCTATAGTGACATTGACTAAAATATAATTGAACCCGGGTTGCGTGGCATTCAGCTTCAGCGACAATTTTCCGGTGTTATCCGTAGAGCCGGTTGCACTTGTTACAAAAATATCGTTCGGAGGCTGCGCCTTGAATAGTGATGCGGCGATGGGGGTGTTGTTAACCGCGCTGCCGTTTTCAGGATATGTAATCGTAACATTAAGCGTTATGTTTTCATTAAGACTATAGCTGAACTTATCGGTTATTGCAGACACACTGAACTTGGTTACATCAAATCCGGTATAGAATGTCTGCTGCCCTCCGCCGGTGCTGGCCTTTACTTCAACATTATGATGGCCCGGTTTCCAGCCGCTTGAGAGGTTCAGCTGATTATACCCCATGCTGTTGTTAGCGGCGTATGTCTGCCCTGCTGCTGCGCATCCTGCGCCAAAGCACTGAGACAGGGATGTTCCGTCAACCTTTACGCTTGAGATGCCATTTGACTGGCCGAATGCCTGCAGGATAACATTATCGCTCTGGGTGTATGTGGGCTTGTCCGGCCTTATCTGCATTTCAATGCCCCGCACATCAAATCCATACCATGTCTCGGCTGTGCTCACATCGCCTCCGTTATAGACGGATATTTTTATATGAAGATTATGCCAGCCGTATGACCATGTACTGCCGCTGGTGCTATAAGTGGATGGTGCAAGTGATATTGTGGCTTTGCCGTTCACAGTGGTGCCAACCGCAGGGGTGCTGCTTCCGTCAACATTCACTTCAACCGATGCAGTCAGCGGCTGGTTGTTTGACGAATTCAGGACACTGACAGTCAGGGCAACAGTATCGCCGGACTGGTAGCCAAACCGGTCTGTTGATGTCTGGATATTAAGGGTGCTTACCTGGACCCATTGGTCCGAAACCCCGAATTTATTTGAAGCATTAACTTTCGTAACGATATTATAAAATCCTACCTTGGACGGCATGGTAATGTTTATTGCGCCGACCCCGTTTGATATGTCTGTTGTGCTTACTGCAGCGCTGACAGGAAGCCCGCTGCCGTCCAGCATTTGCACAACAATCGGGGATGTATTAACCGGAATCGGCCCTGTTGAATTGAATGCAAATATCTTTCCTGTGGCTGTGCTGCCTGTACCGAAAGTAAAGCCTCCCAGATCAAGCCCTATCTGGAAATCATAAGCGTACATCGGCATCAGCATGGTCGATGAATATCTGGCAGTTCCTGATATATTCGTTGAATTGAGCAGCAGCAGGTATTTGCCGGCAGTTATGCCCAAAGCACTCGGGTTAAAGGTATTGTTTTCGAACCTCTGTGTCGTTGTATTAAATACAAGCGGCGAAGATGAAGATGCTGCGGACTTGTTCATGTACAGGATTATTGCGTTCAAAGACACCTTTGAGTCGTTCAATTGCCCTCCCTGGCCGTAGCTGACCAGTGCCATTATCGAGTTATTTCCTGACAGCGCCATTGAAGGATTAAACATCGGGTTTATGCGCCAGGATTCTGCCATTGCCACATCATAAACAGTGCTCTGGCCTGAGATTATTGAAATATTCGTCCCGTTATATATGCCCAGGTACCTGCTCCACTCGAATCCCGGGGAAAGCTCCAAAGTATAATTTCCCGGCGGCAGCGGTACGCTAAGGTTTCCGCTTGATGCGCCCCCGGGCCCAAATCCCATTAAACTGGGCAGTATCATGCCCTCGGGGCTCAGATACATGACAACAGTCCCGCTGGAATCGCGGATAATGCCGTTTGCCTCAAACCAGAAACTGAAATCCGCAGTGCCTCTTCCAGGGCCGCATGTACTTGAATCGAATAAATTAGAGCATGTCCTGCTGGATGTCAGGTTCAGATAGCCCGGCTGCGCCATATTGCAGTTCAGGGATGTTATCTGGCCCTGGGTGACTGTTGTTGTATTAATGCACACTCGGGTCGGGGTGCTGCTCTGGCCCATGCCTCCCATGGAGCTTCCGCCCATTATGTCTATAAGGACATTTCCCGTGGGCGAAAAGAACGGAAGAATAATGCTGGACGGTATAGTCGCGCCGTTGCCGGTAAATTATGAAAGCATGTTGTATTTTGCTGTTAGTGCGTGCTTGATTACTCCTCTTGGAAGTGGCAGTGTTTTTGCCAGCTCGCTTACAAGAGACGTGGCGCCGTTAAGAGTCACATTGACATTTGCCTGGCCGCCGGATTTGAGCACAAGCGGCTTTGAAAGATAAACCGTATCGCTCTGGGCAAAATACCCCATCCCGCCGTTATTGTCTATGCTCTGGAAATACATCGGGGCGCCTGAAGTCGCATTCGTCGTGTTGCTTACAATAGCGAACTGGTAAACAGGCCACGGCTGCTGACAGTTGCCTCCGCAGGATGTTGTCCAGCTCGTTTTCGGAATGGTCATGACAAACACTCCGGACGAATCGGTCACCGAGGAATTGATAAGCATCAGCCCGTCGCCTCCGCCTCCTTTATGTATCTGGGCATAGACGACTGCCCCGGCGACATTGGCGTTTGTTTCATTGACAATCTTGCCGTATATCGTCGCGCGGTCTGTTGAATTCGAAACAACCACCATCAGGCCTGTAAAGCCTTTGTACGGGAGCATAACCGGGAAATTATAGACGCCTGCATAAGGTCCGCTTGAAACACTGATGTTGATATTATACAGCCTGCCGCTCTGTAAAAACAACGGGGCCTCAAAGGAGCCGTCCAGGGCGGTCTGCGTTGAAAACAGGTTATTTGAAGTCCCATAGTCCTGGACATAAAATGATGAAATATTTACATTAAAATCAAATGGTCCGCCGGGCCCGTCTGTAGTGGGTTTTAATGCGAACGGCTTTATAAAGCTTGCAGCCACAGGCACATTTAAAGAAATTATCGAGGGCGTTCCGGGAGTCAGGTTGCTTAATGCGGATGTATTCGAAGAGGAAAAGTCAAAAGCATAAATTAGCTGGGACGAATTAACCGGGACTGCCGAGCATGTTGTATTCGGGCCGCTGCCGCTCATCTGGCATGGCGGAAAGCCGCGGTACATATAAGTATTATTTGGCGCAGGTCCTCCTTCGCCAAGACATAAAGCGCCTGAAACAATCCCGACGCAGTGCGCTGCCCAGTATCCCTGGTCATCGGCTGCCGCAGGCCCGTTTGAAAGGTATCTTTTTGTGGAATTATCAAATACCATAAAAATTGCATTTGGCACGCCGGTTTGCAATGCCGCATAGTTTATAGTAAACATAGTGGCGTTGGCTGTGCCCGGAATGTATGGAGCAGCTCCGTTGGCTGTGAGATTTATCTGAAAGGTTTTATTTGTGAATGCTGCGTTCTGGCTTGCATTCAGGACAACGTTGACGCAGGTGTCTGTAGGAGACTGGTTGTTGAAAACAGATGTGCCAATGACAAAGGCAGGGCCTGTGAGATTATTTGCCCATCGCGCAGAAACTATGCCGCTGCCGGAAACATTGAGCGGGCCTGTTCCATTATACCAGAAATTAAATTTCGAGACATTAAGATTTTGCGGCGTTCCGGCGCACACCTGGATAGTCTGGTTGCCCGCGGTATTGAATGCGTTGGTCAGGCAGGCAATCTGGTTATTGCAGAGAGACGGCGGGGGCCCTCCTGGGCCTCCATCGGCATAAATATCATTTCCGATTAAAAGAGCAGATGTAAGTAAGATAGAAAAAACTAAAAATACGTTTAAATTTTTCTTCATATCATCCCTTCAACCTAAAGTTGCAGAAGTATATTTGTGCATAACCTGTATATATAGATTTCAAGAAAAAATCCTAAAGCAGGTATGAATTTTTATTTGGGTTTATATGAATATTTCGTTTTCTCTTCTTTTTCCGGCTTTTTATAAACCAAATCGCCTGTTTTTTTATCAGGGAATTTGAAACCGTATTGCTGCAGATTTTCTTTTGGCTCAAGCTTCATATATTTTGCATAATACGCCGCGCCTGCAGCAATCAAAACAACAACGATTATCAGAATCGTTATAGTTTTTGACCCGTAGCCCAAGGATACCGAAGCGTTGCCTGCAGTTTCGTTTTTTGCCGAGGTGCTGTTTGAAGTGCTATTCTGGGTAGTATTTCCTGTGGTCTGTGTCGAAGCAGTTAATGTTTGTTGCGTAGTTGTTGATTTTACCTGCGCAGCTATTGCAAAATACGAAAATCCCGGCGTGTCGGCGACATAATTAGAGGAAGTTGCCGTGCTCCCTTTTGCAGAGCTTGTTGATAAAGCGACCCATTTTCCCCCGGAATATCTGTATAGTGTCACAGTTGAACTATCAAGATTATTCGATGACAGCCATGCCGAGGTTACCTTGAACGTGATAGAAGCTGACGATATTTGCGAGTCGGTAATATTATCCATGGAAAAACTGATGTATTCAAAGACTGTTCCAGGCGGTGCTGATGCAATACTTGAAGGCTTATCAGAAAGCTTTGCAACACTCAATTGGGCATTGCTGACGGTTTGAGACGGAGTGAACTCGACATAAGTCACATCAACCGAAGAGCTGCTTATCGACATTGTTGCAGCATTGAATGCAGTAATAGAGCTCCATGATTTTGACGTATCCGAAGCAGTGCCGCCGCTACTGCCGGTTGTTGTAGTTGTAGTGGTAGTTGTTGACGTAGTGGTTGTATAGAACGGGTTTGCAGAAAGTGAAGAAATGTTGCAGTTCCCTGCCAAATCGCAAATAGTGACTTTATAATAATAGCCTGTTCCAGCGGATAAGCCATACAAGGTTATATAACTCGTGCCATTTCCAAAAGATATGAGAGATGACTGAAGGGTAAGATTATTTGAGTCTGTACTATAATTGATTCTGGCGCTTAGGGAATCCCCGGCGGTATCCCCGGCGGTCCAGTGAATCACTGCAGAACTTGAAGTGAAAGTATCCGCACTTATGCCCCATAAACCCGGCGTTGTCGTGTCCTTTGTAAATAAGATCGTTGATGTATTGCCCATATTGCCCCCTGTATCGTTGCACCAGAATGTGACGTTGTTTGCGCCTTCGGACGGAGTAATCACAATCCCCCATGATACTGCCGATAAGTTTGTCATGGTCTGATTTGGAGTTCCGTTCAATGAGACACCACACCACGAGCCTGATTTATCCAGCGTCACGTTCACAGAAATTGTGCCCGTATTATAATAATTGCCAGGCAAAGGCGAAGTTACGTTTAAGACCGGCGGCGCATCAACAGCTATCCCGGTATTTCCATTCAAAGCTATGGTGAAATTCAGGTTCCCGCCTGCGTCTGATGTTATATTATATAGGTTCGTCTGCGTTCCGCGGGATGTATTGAATATATTATATAGGGTATTCACCCTAAGACCCGATACATTATAATTCGCAACTATCCCCGCTGTTGAGTTTGTGTCATTCCACTGCATCAAAGAAGCGCTCCAGTTTATGAGAGTTCTTGTCAGTATTGTTGCGGCAGAGACATTTGTTTTCAGCCAGATACTGCCGCCGTCGCTATTATAGTTGAACCATGATGTTGAGTCAGCAAAAGAAATATTTCTTGTTCCTGTAAAATTAGTGTTTGTGAAATTATTTGTTGCGTCCGTGGCAACCAGATAATAATCGACGTATGCCGGGGACAATATCGAGCCGCCGGTTATTGCAGTCGAGTTCGAGGAGTTAAGCAGAATCCCGTAGGAGCCTGAGCCCGATGCGGTTATGTTGTTGCCTGAAAGTATGTTAGAGTTCGATGCAGCCAGAATTATGCCTGTGCCTGATGTATTTATTGCATTGTTCGAGATGGTATTGGAGTTACTCAATGAATTAAAATAAATACCAGAACTATTTATGCCATAGGTCTGAATCAGGTTGTTTGTTATTGTGCTGTTTGATATCCCTGTTCCATATATTGCATAAGAGTTTGAAACGCTTCCATTCCCCTGCGCGATAGTCAGGTTCTTTATTGTAGTATAGTTATATCCCGTGATATTTACGGCATACCCTGCTGTAGGCCCCTGCGAATAATTTATCCAATATCCTGCGCCATCAAGCGTTATATTATTCGCTTTTATCGTAAAGCATGTTCCGGCAGAAGAAACATTTTGCATCAAAACATAGCTCCCGTTCGTTATCAAACTTCGGCAGCTGACAAGGTGATAAGCCGTTTCTACAGTAACAAATTGCCTGGCGCTCTGGCTCCAGTTTCCTGTTGTGTTCTGTGCCCATATCGTGTAGTTGTAAGTCCCGTCAGCCAGATTAGTCATACTCACAGACCAGTTTGTCAAAGAAGTGTTGAGCATTGAAACGTTTGTAAATCCACTGGAATTTCCCCATTCAAGCGTTGCATTCGTCAGGTTTTCGGTTGATGTGATGTTTATATATGTCCAGTTAAACCCGGTAGTCGAGTTGCTGGAAAGTGTCGGAGCGACATAGCTTACTGCAGGAATGCCGTATGCGATATAGCCTGCGATGGAAAAAAAAGCAAACAGAATTAAAAGAGGTATGGATTTTGCGGCAACGCCTTCAGAAAAGCTCCCCTCGGTTGCGCTTCGTTTCATTGGAATCTCCATGAAATAACTGATAATATGTATTTAACGCATTAGCTATTTATATCTTCAATATGTTACCCCGAACGGATGTTGTAAACTATTTACATATATCTATCGGTTATTCAGAAGCCGCTTTCCTTCGCTTAAGAGTTTTCACAAGCCTCTGCTTCTTCTCTTCCCTGATAAATTTTGTCTTTTTGCGGGTTTTTTGCATAGAAACCAAACATATATAAATCCCGCAGTTTTATAAAGTTTGCCTTATATTGCATTTTATATTCAGAGGGGGCTTTAGGGTAGCTTGGTCATCCTTCTGGCTTTGGGCATTCGCTTTTACGCTTTTTAAATGCTTGCGTAAAAGTTATTATTAAAAGAGCCAGAGACTCCGGTTCAAACGCGGTTTCTCTTTTTCTTTGGAAAAGAAAAAGAGACAAATCTGGGTGGTTGAAAAATCTTTCGATTTTTCACATCTCCAACACTTTGTGTTGCAGATAGAAAAAAAGAAACGACCGATTTTCAAGTTCGCGAGAACTTGGAAAGCTTGAAAATCTGCAAAGATTTTCATGACCTCGCTTCGCGAGGGCGCAAATCTACCTAGAGCTGCTGAAACTCCGGAAAGCCCCATTTTTTGTTTTGCAACATTTTATGCATGGCAAAACAAAAAAGCCGAGAGTTCCGCGCACAATCCTCTCACTTGCGTTCGAGGCTTTTGAGGATTTTCCAGCTTGTCTGGAAATCATGCCTTGCGGCAAGCTTTTCAACCTTCGGTTGAAAAAGCCGAGAGTGCAACGAACGGATTTTGGGATACAGGGTTCCCAAAAGCTTGAGACGAAGTATCTGGACTCCCTGCCCTCAAAATGGTTTATAAGGCGGAACGAACGGATTTTTAGCCATTCGCTAAATGCGCTGGGCGAAAAAGCTTGGAACGTTAGTTCCATGACTTCCAACCGTTCATACAATGCAATGGGTTGGAAGACAACATAATAGAAATACCACGATTCAAATAATGCACAAGCTAAAACGGGTCAATAGTCTAGCGGTATGACGTCGCCTTGACGCGATATTTGGTGATTGCCGAATATTACAAATTGGCGAAGATCCCCGGTTCAAATCCGGGTTGACCCATTTTTGTCCTGCAGCATATTATGCATTACAGGACAAAAAGCCGAGAGCAATGCACTCAATGGTTCATAAGGCATTGCGACGGATTTCCAACCATTCTCCTAATGCAGTGGGTTGGAATGCTTCGAATAACATCATATGATTTTTCGCCATCTGCCTAATGCATCGGGCGAAAACAATTAAACAAATATACTTTGCTCCCGTAGTCTAGTCCGGCAAGGATACGGGCCTCTCACGCCTGTGACCCGAGTTCAAATGCGTTGCTTTTTTAATCTATAAGAGCATCGCGGAATTTCTCGGCGGGAGCATTTATTTTTATCAAAGCCTGACAAACTTATATAATTCCTGCAACAACAAAGAATATGGCAAAAAAAGAAAAATCAGCAGGAGAAAAAAAGCAGGTTCCTCAGTTCGAAGTGCTGGTGGACGAGCAGAACCAGGTTGCAAAATTTGCGAACTCAGTGAAAATATGGCATACGCCTTTCGAATTCTATCTTGATTTCGGGCAATTTATTCCCGGCACAAATAAGATAAAAGTCAATGCAAGAATAGTAATAACCCCGCAGCATGCAATAAGCCTGCGTAATGCGATTCTGGACAACATCGCAAAATACGAGGCGCAGTTCGGCAAAATCAAGGACATTGCTTCCATGCGCTCAAGCATGCAGGAAAAAGAAAAGAAAGAAATGAGGGAGCAGACAAGCGAATATGTAGGTTAATCAGTTTATTGAGCAGAGATTTCTTTTTTAAGAAAATCATGCAGCTTGGAATCTATAATCCTGCCGTCCCTTGCATCGATTTTAACCTGGAATATCCGCATACCTGCCAGGATAAAGTTTATTGCCCAGATTGCAGCGCTTTCTGAGTAAAGCGAAATAAATACTTTCTGGGCTGAAGAAGTTCCGTGAGCTGCACCAATTTCTATAGCAGCAGACATTAATTCTTCGACATTAGTTTGTATTGTCTTGATGTCAATTTCTTTTGGCTCCTCTTTTTTTAGCGGCTTGTCAACACTTTTCATTTCAAGCGCATCTCCCGAAACGCGGATATGGGAAATATCGCATCTTTTCGGGTTATAGTAATTCAAATCCCAGTAATCGATAGGCTTGCCGGGCGAGAGAAACGTTATTGCCGAGCAAAAATAGGACTCAGAGAGTTTGCCGCGAAACTCGGAAGACTGCGAAACCCTTTTTACAGACTCTAAAATATCCAGGGACATAAATATATTCTAAAGCCGCAGATTAATAAAGAAAAAATCTCGGTAAACTCGTTTTAGGCTTTTGTCGACCAGATTATCATGGAATCAGAAAAGCCCCTCTTCCTTGAGCTTAACCCGGTCTTTATAGTGATTATTTCTATATCTTTAAAACCATTGCGAGTCAATTCCTGGAAAACCGTATCCTCGTTAATAGGAACTGCTTTCAGTTTTTTGACTCCTGAAAGATAGAATTCTGCATTTTTCAAAGCCAGCATGCAAAGGTGTTTTTTTGGTTCAACAAGCGTCGATATATTCCGGATATATGTGCGATAAGTATCTATGTTATCAGTAATTGACTCAGGGCAAAACGGCACCACGACTAAGTCTGCTTTCAGGTTTTTGATTCTTGGCGGATTCATGGGCAATTCCAGCGGATTTGACTTTGAAACATCCACGTACGCGGGGTCTGCAGTCTTGGCAGAAGTGATCTCACGCACTGCAAAGAGGCCGTAATTTACACAGGCATATTTTTCAAACAGGTAATAAATAAAATCCGCATGCTCCTCGCCAGGTCTTGCTTTCTGGGTGGATAACGGGTTCCTTCCGCCGGTATGCCTCTGCATAATATTGATATTTCTGCTATCTACATCCGCAGGTACGATTTCATCAATTTCAGGGAGCATTGCCAGGGTTTGTGCTTCATCCGGCACCGGGCCATTGCCTACAATTAGTGCTTTTGATTTTGGAGGCAACTGTTGCCGGTGTTCAACTAACATAGTATATAAAGTGCGTGCAATGGCCATGTCTTCTTTGTCTAACCCGCCATAATAATAATCCAGGTAATCTATAGGATTGAATCCCCTATACTTTGCCTCGTCTTTAAATTCCTCATTGAGGACTTTTTTAATACCGATATCCGGGTGGACAGTTAACCTTTCTAACCCGGTGCCTAAACGATAATAAAATTCCAGCGTCTGGGGCAATCTTTCACCCTTGCAGGTTTTTAACTCCTCTCTTATAGCTGCTAAATCTACAGGGGAGATATCCCGCATCAGAAGTATGAACCAATGCATCGGATTCCACCGGATTCCGAATTTTTTATGAGCCCATATAACAAAGGGGCTGGTGGGCGTGTATCCTTCAAGCACAATATAATTTATCAGTTCTATGGGGTGTTCGAGCCTGTGGCGTACCATCGGCTTGCATTTGTAAGCTTTTTTACGATTAAATCCGTTGGCAACTATTTGTTTTAAAAAGTGTATGTCTTGCCTGGAGAAAACAGAATCCTTAATTATCCTCTCTATAATCTGGCGGTTACTTAAAAGCAGGAATTCCTGCTTAAAGGCATTGAGCAAATATTCATAGTAGCAATTTATTTCCCGATGACTGATTAGGTTTACTGATTTTTTAATCAACTTCCCCATGCTTCTAATAAGAGAGTTTAACAATATATCCTTAGAGGGTGCTGAACCCTTTTAAACCTGTGAGAGTATATGCATATATGGACATTCAAAAAATCCGTGCAGATTTTCCAATTCTTCGCAATACAGGCGTGATTTATTTTGACAATGCGGCAACCACGCTAAAGCCGCAATGCGTAATTGATAAAATGAATGAATATTATACGCAATACTGCGCAAATGTGCACCGCGGGGCGCACCAGCTAAGCGTCAGGGCTTCTGAGGAATATGAAAAAGCGCACGAGATTATTGCGAATTTTCTGTCCGCAAAGCACGAAGAAATAGTAATGACCCAGAACACTACGCACGCCATCAATATTGTCGCGCTTTCGCTGCCATGGAAAAAATTAAAGGGCAAAAAAATCATTGTGTCAAACCTTGAGCACCACAGCAACCTCCTCCCGTGGATGGCGGCTGCAAAAACGCACGGCCTAACACTTGAAATAGTTTATTCCGACAAAGAAGGCAACTTCAATTTAGAGGACTGGAAAAAGGCATCAAAAGACGCCGCGATAGTTTCTGTTACTGCTGCGTCAAATGTCCTGGGAGTAAAGACACCGGTTGCGGAGATATCAAAAATTGCGCATGATAATGGCGCGCTTTTCTGCACAGACGCGGCGGCGGCGGCAGGGCATATCGAATTAGACGTAAAAAAGATAAAGCCGGATTTTTTGGCGCTTTCAGGACATAAGGGACCTCTTGGGCCAACGGGAACCGGCGCTTTGTATATTAACGAGAAACATTTTGGTCTTCTTGAACCTGGAATTCTTGGGGGAGGGACAATTGACGAAGCGACATTTTCAAGCTACAAGCTTTCCCGTTTCCCTGACCGTTTTGAGGCAGGAACGCCAAACATCGCGGGAGTTATCGGTTTTGGCGAAGGAGTGCGATATATCCAAAAAATTGGAATCAGGAATATCGAGAAACATTCCGCCGAAATAACGAAATACTGCATCCAAAGATTGTCGGAAATAAAAAACCTCGAAATAATTTCGCATAAAAATGCAGACAATAACGCAGGAATCGTGGCATTCGAAATAAAAGGTGCAGACCCGCACGAGGTATCCCTGATGCTTGATAATTCCAAGAAAATAGCAACGCGTAGCGGCTATCACTGCGCTTATCCGCTGCATACCCACCTCGGCAAAAAAGGAAGCGTTCGGGCATCGTTCCACCTCTACAACACAAAGGAGGAAATCGACGTTTTTGCAGAAGAATTGAGCAAAATTGCACAAATCCTCGCTTAAAGATCGGATTTGCTCATTTTGTTTCCAGATAAGCCCGGTAAATGAAACAAAATTTCCAGCATTTTGTCATAAAAGTTATTTTTGCTCGCCATTTGACGTACTCTTCAGGAATGCCCCGAAAATCTTTAAATGTCGTAGTTTTCAAGTTCTGTTATATACTAGTTCGACAAAAAGCGTTAAATAGGGGATTCTGGGGTAAGATAAAGCTTTTTAAAGGTTTTTGAGTATTATAAAGTGGTGATTAAAATGAGTAAGCAAGTGACTAAAGGCAATCATTCTGAATTGAGATTTGATGGTGCGGATTATATAGAAGAAAATGAGATATATGGAGTTGTCCTCGAAAACAACGGATACCAAATTCGCTCGGCTGAAAACCCTAACGTAATCAGGCCGTTTAAAGTTGTAAATACAGGTGCTATAATTGAGAATCCTCTAGGCATTGATACGGTTCCTATGGGTTCTATCTCTCTCCATATCTACAGAATTTTCGGAATTGAATTAAATGAAGAAGCGCTCACGGCTTTGGGACTAAATCTAGATAGAACAGCAAGTACAATCAAAGAGAATAAAGGCACGGTTGCAAAAAGTAATTGGAACGTAGAAATTACAACTGGTGGTCCAAAATCACCAGCAGAGAGATATCCTGATGCAACAAATACTCTTTTGGGCAGAGTAGCAAAACTTGCAGAAGAGGGTGTTGAGTATCGATAAAGTTATCTAACCCTCGCACCCTCGTTCACTTTTCTTTCAGTGCGAATTTCCTCGCTTTGGATGCGCAGCTTTTTTCCGTTATACTTAACAAAGCCGTCTTTATCTACAATTATTTGAATGTTCTGGAATTCGTCAAAGGTTATTTGCGCCGCGGGCTTTCTGGAAATGCCTTCTGCAAATACTGATGTGCCTGGCTCTGAGTTTTGTGCCAGAAGTATTGAAAGGTTTTTCCCATCGTCTGCTGCAAGAATCATTCCCTGCGACTCGATGCCGCGGAATTTTGCGGGCTTTAGATTGCATATAAACACTGCTTTCTTTCCGACAAGTTCTTCTTTTTTGTAGTACTCACGGATACCGCTGACAATCTGCCTCCTGCTTCCCCCAAGCTCGACCTGCAGGATATAAAGCCGGTCTGCATCAGGATGCTCCTTAACATCGGCAATTTTGGCAACGCGCAAATCCAGCTTCTCAAACGGGTCCTGCTTCAATTCCGCTTTTTTGAAAAGAATATCCCCTTTGGCTATTTTCGTTCCGGGCTTAAGCATACCCCATTTTGCATCCTTGATAGAAACTTTGCCTGGCAGGCTCAATTGGCTTAGAATTTCCGCTGATTTTGAAGGCATAAACGGCGAAACCAGAACCGCTGCTATTCGCAATGATTCCAAGAGCCCGTAAATCGCCACTGCAAGCTCCTTTTTCTTTCCCTGCTTCTGGAGTTCCCACGGCTTTACGTCTGCAATGTATTTGTTGCAATGCCTGACGAAATTCCAGATAAGCTGGAGAGCTTCGGAAAATTCAAGAGAATCCATTTTTGAATCCAGTGCATCCAGGATATCGGCCTGCTTCCTAAGTTCTGACGCATTGATTTCTTTTTTTGAAATTTCAGGAACCTTGCCCTCAAAGTATTTCTCAGTCATTGCAAGAGTTCTCATCAAAAGGTTTCCCAAATCATCAGCCAGGTCGCTGTTTATTCTAGCAACAAGTGCGGCTTCTGAAAAGTCGCCGTCCATGCCGAACGGGACTTCGCGCAAAAGAAAATAGCGGACTGCATCCGCTCCGTAATTCTGCACAAGCACGTTCGGGTCGACCACGTTCCCGCGGCTCTTGCCCATTTTCTCTCCTTCGACAGTCCACCAGCCGTGGGCAAAAACTTTTTTGGGCAACTTGATTTTTGCAGACATGAGCATCGCGGGCCAGATGACCGTGTGGAACCAGTTTATCTCTTTTCCTATAAGGTGAACGTCGGCAGGCCAGAATTTTTTGAAGTCCTTGCCTTTTGGCCATCCAAGAGCGGTGATATAATTCGGAAGCGCGTCAAACCAGACGTAAGTAACATGCTTTTTGTCAAGAGGAAACGGTATGCCCCAGTTAAAGGAAGCGCGCGTTATGCTTAAATCATGCAGCCCTCCCTCGACACGGTTTATTATCTCCTGCGCCCTGTGTGCCGGTGACAGAAATTCAGGATTCTTTTTGTAGAATTCCAAAAGAGGTTTTTGGTATTTTGAAAGCCTGAAGAAATACGAGTCCTCTTTTACTTTTTTTACATCCCTGCCGCATACAGGGCATTTTCCGTTAACCAGCTGAAGCTCGGTGAAGAATGTCTCGTCAGGAACACAATACCAGCCTTCATACATTCCCTTGTAAATATCTCCGGCTTTATTGACTTTTTTGATAAATTCGATTACTCCCTTTTCGTGCTCAGTATCTGTTGTGCGTATGAACTTATTGTTGGTGATGTTGAGATTCTGCCATGTGTCTTTGAATTTCGGGACCAGCGCATCGACAAACTCTTTAGGAGTCTTTCCTCCCCTTTTTGCCGCCTCCTGTACTTTTTCCCCGTGCTCGTCTGTTCCTGTAAGGAAAAACACATCTTCCCCTTTAAGCCGGTGCCAGCGCGCCAAAACATCCGCGGCTGTTGTACAGTATGCATGCCCTATGTGGGGAGGTGCATTTACATAATATATTGGAGTTGTGATATAAAATTTCTTTTTGACCATTAATTCACCTAACTATGTTTTCACACATCTCTTTTAATTTCTTTTCGTCAAAGCCAACAAGGGGCTGAAGGACAAAAATCCCTGTTTTTTTGTCAAAAGCTTTCTTTTTTTCTGATAAAATATCTGCAAGCGATTCTGCAGTAACCAATGCACGCGCCTTACTTTCTCTTGCAGCCTCAAAAGCATTTTTTTCAGATTTTATAAAAACCGGCTTTAGCAGGGGGTCGTATTTCGACAAATTTTGGATTGCTTCGTTTGCTTTTTTGGACTTGCGGCCGACAAACAGAGGAACAGTCTTGCACCCGCGTTTCATCATCAGGAACGATGCAACAGTGCTTTTTTCATAGTACTCAGAAAATAATACCGCAACTTTTCCTTCAACCCCTAAAGGCAGGCCGCCGAGAGCGCCTGTTTTTTCGGAGAAGATGTATGCCTTATTGTCGCGGATTTCAACAAAAATCGTCTTGTCAGGCGTTACCAGGTCTACTTTATTGCCGAATTTCCCGACAACGGCCGAACCCAGTTCGCGCTCAAGGTCCCTGCTTGTGAACTCATGAGTTCCCGTGCGCCTTGCGCGGATTGCAAATGTATCTTTTGGCTTCAATACTTTTGATGCCTCGCGGATTACAAAATCGCGGATTTTTTCTTTATCGGTCTCAATTTCCTCCACAATAGAAAAAGAAACAAGTCCAAAAGTCCGGGAAAGTATTTCTGTTGCTTTCGCTAAATCGTTTTTAGAAACTTCCAAAAAAATCCGGTCATGCGACTTTATTGATTTAAACGGAATTTTCTCTGCATTAAACGCATCAGAGATATTTGTAAGAAGCCGATCGGTAAACCTTCTCCTGACTTCAAACGATTTAAGCCACAACTCCCCGAAACGAAGTAAAAGTAATTTTTTTATATCGGCCATACAGTATATTAAATTGCAAAACTAATATATCCTATGCAAAGGCGCAAAGCCCAGTGGTTTATCATCGGCGGACTCACGATAATAACCATGATATTATCCGTGGTGCTAAGCAGGAACCAGGTACAGATCGGCACTGGCATAGAGCCGTGGCAGAAGTATGTTTTCGACAATATTAAAACAGACAGCAGGAATGCAATAAATTCAATTCTGGCCGAGAATGCGACATCAGGCAATATCGAAGCGCGCGCAAGAGATTATTCCAATTTCCTGCGCAATTTCGGAAACAGCCGGGGAGTAAACATAACCTCATATTTCATAATCGGGCTTCCATCCGGAAACGGCATTAACGTAAGTGTTGTAAATTTTGAAAAAAGAACAATGCAGCCGATAACAATAACAGTCAATGGAACCACCCAATCGGTCGCACAGATTCCGGATACAAGCGCAACAACGCTTGTTTTTAGTTCTGTCCCGGATTATTTTACAGTGAATTACACAGTTACTGAAATAGACGCGTTAGGGAATTCGGAGACAGACAACCAGACGCTTCCGACAACAAAAAGGGCGTTCTCTGCGATTAAGGTACGGATCGCATCAAAAGACGGAAGCCAGATTTGGCAGAACGTGGAATGGAACTGAAGACAGCTTACGCTGCAGATGAATTTATTAAAGACTTCTGCAAGTATATCTTATATGGCTCCCGAAATTAGCGAGAGAATAAAGTTATTCAAGATGGTTAGAGACATCCCTTATTATATTGCAGTCAATGAAGGCGAGCAGGGATACGAGTGCGTAACAAAACCCGAAATGTTATCGAAGCTTCTGCGGGCGACGGGATTAAAAACAAGGGATATTGTTTGCTATTTTAAATGGGAAGATTTAAGCCTGCCAAAAAAGCTCTTAAAAATTTCCCACGATAATCCTGAAACCCACGGATACATCGAAGTTTTTATACCTGAAACAAATAAATGGGTGAAAGTCGACCCGAACTGGGACAGCAGGATAGATCATCCAAAAATTCCAATTGCTGAATGGGACGGATTAACAGATACAAAACTTGCGGTTATTCCGATAAAAACCCTTTCGCCTGAAGAAAGCACTGCCTTTAACTCCCAAGATGTTGGAGATGAAAGAGAAAAATACATGGAAAGAAATCTACAATTTTTCAAAGCATTGAATAAATGGCTCCGGTCTATCCGCAAGCCGATTTAAATATATTAAAGTCTTTTCCCGGCGTTATAGCTCGTACAGAATCGGACGGGGCTTCCAAGACCTCGAGTAGAGTATTCCATTTCTCTTTTACACGGACCATTGCGACATAAGGGTTTTCTTTTGTAGCAAATGCCTTATCATCATGCCGGTAATCGGCATTTATCCATATGCCGCCTGCCTTCAGAAGGTTACGAATGTTTTTCATTACTTGTCCAACATCACCCTCGATTTCATAAAGAACATTACTGGTCCATATAATATCTGCCTGAGGGAGATTGATTTTATCCATGTCAAGAAGGCTTCCCTGCATCAGATTGATTTTAGTCCCTTTATCCGTCAGCATTTTATAATCTCGTTCTAACCCTATTCTATTTTTTCTGTTTTCGGGCAAATAACACGCCGACTGCCACTTTAAGTCAGGGCTTTGAACATCAATTCCAATCGCCTTTGAGATTTCAGCTTTCTTTCTTATGTATTGTTGAAGTTCAGAGCCTGTTTCGATTTTGGAAAATTTATCAGAATTTAATGCCATTAAACCGATTCCAATACTGGCCCCCGAATCAATTACTATGCATTTTTTATTAAGCATTCCAAGAATTATCTGTAAAAACGCATAACGCTCAATGACATTTGTAGAAGCGTATTTAGTCCGGCAGAGTTCTATTATTTTATCAGAATAAGCTACCAAATCTGCCTGCAATTTTTCTTTTCTGGTTTGCTCGTCGTAGGCAAAATCTGTCAGGTACTGAAGAGAGATGTAAATCAGGTAAGACAGATGTTCTCCGGTTACTTCGGGCCGCTTTTGAAGGATTTTTGCCAGCATATTTTCGAAATAACTTTCGCCTGAAATGCCTGAAAGCACAGAAAAAAATTGTCTGACGGGCGGGTCCTGCTCGCCGTATCCCAGCCTCTTAATCATCTGCTTTATAGAATTAATTTTGTTTTCAAATTTTTCCATGCTAAATTTTTGTTAAGCTAACCTATAAATCTTTCTAACCTGATAATGCTCTTAAGCGCGTTTTATAATAATATCTTCTCCGCTTCTGCAATCCACAATAGCTGAAGGAATGCCGGAAAGCGCTCCGCCGTCAATAACCAAATCAACTGCATCAAGCACTTTTTTTGGAATTTCGGATATTGATTTTGCAGGTTTTTCCCCGGATAAATTTGCTGAAGTTGTGACAAAAGGAATGTTTGCTTTTTCTACAAGCTTTGAAAACGGATGTGCCGGAATGCGGACTCCAAGAGTACCTGAGTTTGCCGTTACATGCTTCAAAAATTCAGGATTTTTTTTCATTAAAAGAAGCGTATATTTTCCCGGGAGATATTTATCAAGAATTTCGCCTGAAACAATGCAGTGCTCCAGTATCCATTCTTTATTTGGTGCAATAACCGACATCGGCTTTTTCCTGTTCCTTCCTTTTATTGCAAATATTCGTTCCACAAGTTTTTTATTTTCCGCGCTGCATCCGATGCCATAAACTGTGTCTGTCGGGTAAATCATGACTTTGGTTTTCAGAGCTTTAATATCATAAAAATTATCTATGGATATGAGCTTTATAGGAACTTGAACCATGCATTGTATTTTGCATCAAGGATTTTAATAATCCCTTTACACACGCGCAATAATTGTTTCCACAGTACCTGTGCAATCAACAAGCGTTGATAACTCCCCAGCAAGCTCGCCGTTCTCGACAATCAAGTCCACGCCCTTTCTGATTTCCTCAGGCACTTCCGACAGTATTTTTGGCGCGGGCCCGCCAAATTTGTTGGCAACTGTAGCGATAAATGGCACCCCGGCGTCTTCCACTAGTTTTGCAATCCTGGTTGCAGGGATTCGTACACCGATTGTCGGCAATCCTGTTGTTGCAAGATTCAGAAAGTTCGGGTTCTTCTTTTGTAGAATTAGTGAGTATCTTCCCGGCAAATACCTGTCAAGAAGTTCTTCGGAAACAACACAGTTCTCAAGTATCCAGCCTTTTCCCGGGGCAATAACCGGCAGGGGCTTTCTTCTTGAAATAATATCTTTTAGCGCAAAAATTCGCTCTACATGAATATCCTCTTCTGCATTGCATCCCAGAGCATACGCCGTATCTGCAGGATAAATCATTACTTTGTGCCTTATGGCTTCTAAATCTGCGAAATTTTGCATCCATGCGCGTTTCTTGGGTGGAAGAACCATAGATAAGACTGCCCAGCTTTGACTTTAATATTAAACGAAAAGATAACTAATACTTTCGGCATGCGACGACTAATATTCCTCGCATTTGAGCTGATAATACGCCCCCGGATGGCTGCATGAGGGGCAAACCTGCGGCGGCTCTTTGCCGAAATGCACGTATCCGCATTCCCTGCAGACCCACCAGACATCCTTGTCTTTTTTGAAAATTGTGCCTGCCTCAAGTTCTTTTAGAATTTTTGCAAATCTTTCCTTGTGGTGGCTTTCCACAACCGCAATTGCAAGAAACCTTTTTGCAATATCGCCAAGTCCTTCCTCTTCTGCAACATCGGCAAATTCAGGATACATTTTAGTATGCTCGTAATTTTCCCCGAAAATAGATGCTTTCAGGTTTTCTGCTGTTGTGCCGATGATTGTCGGGACCTCTGCCTCGGCTTTTATCGAATCCAGATTTTCTTTTGTTTTCTTTTTCAGTTCGTTGATTAGCCGAAACATCCATGTGGCATGCTCTCTTTCATTGTCTGCTGTTATCTGGAATATTTCCGCAATCTGCTCGTATCCTTCCTGCTTTGCTGCCTTTGAATAGAAAGTGTACCTGTTTCTTGCCTGGCTTTCGCCGATAAATGCTTTTGCTAAATTTTGGAGAGTATTTTTCATGATAGAGTATTCTTTTTGCGGCTTTTAATGATTGCCTGCTTTCTGGAATACTTGTTCGACGGTCGACGACTTGCTGGAATAAAAGCCAAAATAATATATATGCATATATTCGCATTCCATTTAATAGTTGATTGCATGGCTGATAACATAAAAGAAATAAGAACGAGCATACAGTTCCGCATCCTGGCATCCGAGGATTTGGAAAACATGGAACTGCTCTTTCCCGCTTTTCGCTTTTTTGAGCAGGGAATAATCAATAATGTAATAAGCGAAGCAAAAGAATTCTTCAGCGATGGGATATTTGCCAAAGATGGAATGGCCGATAATCTTATTTTTGACAGCGACGCTCCTCTGATAGTGCTTCTGGGACAGGACAAGCCTGCAACGGTTTACAGGAAGGCGGCGTGATAATTTTTGGGTGCAGCGCCTTCATTTTTAGTTCTCCTTATTCTTCAGCCGCTTTACATTTTCGGGTTGCTCCAGAAAATTTTCATTCGTAACAACGCTTTTTCCGGTTTCGATTTCAAGTTTCTTTTTCGCGTCGCCGGCGATTGTTCCGCCCTTGTTCGCAGCATCTTTGTTTTCGTCAAAGCCTTGCGCATCTTTTGCCCTTGCGATTTCTGTGGTTGCGCGCTCTCCGAGCATTGAAAATATGAGTTCAAGGTCGTTCATATGGTCGCGCAGATTCTCTTTTTCCAGTCCTTTGACTTGTTTGTATTCGCTCGGTGTCAGGCCAAAAGTTGCCTTTGAAATCTCAGCAGTCAGAATCGCGAATTCACGGTCGCGTTTTACGCCGCGCTTGTCCCACTCGTTTGTGAGTTCATCTCTTATTGCGATTCCGCGCACTCTCTTTTCAATCCAGTCGTCAGAATAACCCTTTGCTTTGTAAATATCGCGCATCCGTTTCATTGCGATTTCCGGGTTTTCTATCTCCTGAACGCGCTCGTAGCCCACTTTGGCGAGCCATTGCTTGAAGGGTTCTGCACGTAACGATGGAATCGATTGTATTATCCTGAACGCTCCTTGGGTGTTTACGCAATTTATCTTCTGTTTCCCACCTGTAGTATCTATCTCAAGGGTAAGTACAATTTGTACCCACCCTTCGGCCAATGGGGTATCCCTTTGTTTCATCTTCTGGATATACTGTTTAGGGTCCCGAGAATCCGTTAAAGCGGAAATAATATCCTCCAGCACGAACCACCATTCGTTGTTGTGCCATGTTCGCCTGATTTTCTTTCCCTGAAACACCACCAAAGCATCCTCTGCATCCATGCATCATCTAAGAAGAAGGGCGTTTATATTGCTAACTGGTGGAGGTTGCCGATATGATGATTATTTAGGACTCAGTTTCTTAAAGCATTTTAGGCAGAATGGTTTTTTGATTGTTGCGTTGTGCTTAGCTCCGCAAGAATGGCAGAACTTTTCTTCGTAATCATCGTTGCCATATTTCTTCCATTCATTATAGCAATCAATGCATAATGGTTTTTCCTGATTTAGTTTTATGTCTGCGCCGCAACGAATGCAGAACCCAGTTTTTGAATTTTTGTTTGACTCTTCTTTTGACGCGTGTTTTTCAACAGAAACTTTAATTTTGTCGTTAATTCTGATAAGTCTTTTTGCTTCCCTATCAACATCTGCATACAACGCAGCATCTTCTTCTTTTGAAATATAAATACCCATTTCGTTATTGGTTCTTTGGGAGAATTCAAAAAGATTCATTGACGTAACTAATGCTTCTTTTTCATTCAAGTAGCACTTAGCATGAAGATTTTTACAGAAACTTGTTTTGACAAATTCCAAGGATTTAAGCCAGTTACGCTGTTCTGGCTGAAGCTCATTTTTTCCATAAACGAGACGAACGTCGATTTTTAATCTGTTTTTGTCTTCAAGCAATTCTTTGATTCTGTCGCTGATTTTTATATATGGGCTTATCAGAATTAATTTGTCACCCGCATTTTTGATTATCTGCTCTAAGTGATATGAAACGCCAGTTGTGTCTAAAAACTTTGCCATCTTTAGCGCCTCAGTAACTTATTACTCCAGCCATTCCTTCTTCGCAATCTTCTCAGGGAGATAAACGTCTGTGACAAAAGAAATTCCTTTCTTGCTTAGCGCTTCCAGCTCAAGCTTTACGCCTTTCTCAAGCATGTATCTCAGTTCTTTTTGCCATGCAGGCTTCTGGAACCACGGGTAGCCGAGAATCTGGTTCGCCCTCTTTTTGTCCTCTTCATTCAGCTTGATTGTCACATCCTTTGGCAGCTGATATCGTTCCTGGTCATAAGACGACAAGCCGATAAACTTTGCTGTCGGTATCGCCATTCTCTTGCTTTCGTACGCCAGGTTGATGCTGCCCTGCTTTATGACAGAATAAATGTAGAGTCCCCACGGGTCGTTATCCACAAACACGTATATCGGGATTTTCAGCTCGTTCTCGAATCGCCACAATAATCTCCTGACGCCTCGCGGCGGAACACCCTGGCCGTGTATCAGTATGCAGTTGTGCTTTTTCCAGAATTTGTCCTCGTTTAACCTGCGCCATACTGCGTCTTTTTCAACCATTAGTACGAACTTTGCCTCGGAATCCTTGAACTGGATAATGGATTTCTCGACAATTGAGGGAATGCTCCAGCCTCCTGAGCCGAGTTTTCTGCAGTCGATTGTATCTCCTGAATCTACAAGCGTGATATTTCCGACTAAAGAGCCTCTGTTGCTTGCGAACAGGTGCAGCTCTTCTCTTAAAGTATCAATAGTGACTTCCAGGTCTTCGATAATCGGGTCTGATTCCTCCTGCTCATCAAAAGTATTTTCCTGTGTGTTGCCGATGCTGTGCTTTGTCATGTAAAAAAGGTCTCTGATTGATGTGGTTTTTCCTGTTTTAATCAGGTCCTTGCAGGCTGACGCAATAAGCATTGTCTGCATAAATCGCTTTGCCTGCCCCAGGTTAAGATAGCTTCTTTTCTGCACTGCATTCCCTATTTTAATCAGGCGCTCTTTTTCATCATAATGGACATTTGAAAGAGTACGAAGCGGTATCTGGATTTCGGGATTCTTTCCTGCCTCTATTTCTTTAAGCGCATTCCTGCCTACATTCTCAATCTTCTCGATTACTGCCTTGTCAATACTTTCTTTTTCTGCACTTGCCATAATAATCACTTTAAATCACAGTCGACGTTATTATTTTATAATTTCCGCCGCAAAATTTCGTTATATTGTTGCACACTTGCTGGAGTGCATTTTCCAACGTTTTCGATGAGATATTTTTGTTCCCCTGAACATAAATCAAGCCTGCAAATTATTTTTTCGTCATCTATTGCCGCGTTCGCCTGTATTAACTTTTTCCGGAATATTAGCTCCCAACGGAGTGTATTTTTCGTCTCCGCGCGTTATCTTAAAATAAACGTTTCCTTTGATTTTGTCCAAATCATGCGCTCCTGTTGAAATGCAAGTCTCTGCAGATACGATGTTGTAGCTATCAACCACAGTATTTATATTCGGCAGCCGGTTGCTTTTTTTCGCAAGCTCAATAAGCCATTGCGCAGGCGCTTTCGGCTCTTTTATTCCGCATTCGCGCTGCAGCCGATTATACTCTTACAATATCGGATTATTTAAATCATGTTTTTTAATGAACGGCATTTTTTCTTTTTTATAGCGCTCCAGCGCTTCGTTTTTATTTGAAATATTCGTTCCTGCAAATGAAGCCATGACGACGTCTATGCCCATCTTCGATACGTCTTTTGAAACAAAAAGATTTATTTCGCGAGGCAATGATTCTCCTATGAAATTCACCTATAAATCCTCTTCACTCGTCGTCTCTTTAAGAAATTTCAATGCAATAAGCACAATCCCTTAAAGATCCTCCTCTTCACCCGCGTCTCTTTGCGCGTATTCTTTTCTTCTCTTTGTGTCCGCGCTTTCCTCTTCCTCGGATACTTCTTCTTTTTTCTCTTCTTCCTCGTCGACTACAAGGCCTTTGTTATCCAGCAGCTTCTGCATCGAGACCTGGATTTCTGCAACAGGCTTTCCTGTCAAATTTGAAACAGATGCTACCAGGTCCTCTGCATATCTCTGGAAAATGCTTGCCTTCTCGCGAAGCATGTGCTCGCGATGCCTTGCTGAAAGGAACATGCCGAGTTTCCTGCCCGCCTCCTGTATTGCAAGCTTTATTTCCTTGATAATCTCGGGATAGCTTGCTATTGCTTCTTTTCCTTCCGAAGTATAAGGCACCCAGACAGATGCAAGGTGCACTGAAACTGCAACAGGCCCTGACGGAAGCCCGCCGTTGCTCTGGTTGAGCCCATACCTTTTCCAGTCGGTCTGAAGTATCGCCTTTGTTACTGCGCATGCAGACTGGTCGTAAAGCAGGGGCATCTTGTTTGCAAAGCGGTATATCTGTATTGCGCCTTCGCTCTCGAGCTTTCCGCCGTATGCGATTCCTACTTCAATCTGGAACGGCCTGCCCGAATAAACCGAAGGCGGCCTTGTAATAGCTGCAACAAATTCCGGCTGGACCTCTTTTTTAAGGCCTTTTTCAACCGATTCCTGTCCAACAGGCGAAAGACAATCAGTGGGCGGGTTCTGCAATTTTGCCTTCTGCATTGCATCAAGAAGCTTCTCTGCCTCATCGCGCGTTACTGTTGTAGGATTTACTTTCGGGTCTATACCCGCTACGTCGCAGATTTCTCCTGCCTTTGTGCCTCCCACTCTTGAAAATTCGTTTGTAAGGAAGCTGCGCAGGTTTCTTGCAGGTGTGTTTTTGAGCATTCTTATAAGTATCCCGAGCTCTATGCCTTCCGGGTGCGGCTGTATCTCTTTTGCTTCTGGCGGCAGCTTATCAACAGCTCTTGTGAACTCGAATTTTTCGCCATCAGGGTCCAGGAATATAAGCGTGCAGTACGGGTTCAGTATCGCGGTCTCGAGCAGGTATTCAAGCACTGACTGTTTGCCTCGCGTGTATTTTCCCTTGATTTCCATTTCTATCCTTGTGCCGTGGCCTTCGCCTGTTACAGAAGCTTCTGACACTATTTCAGGCTCGTTTTTCTGCGTATTCAGGTGAAGCTCAAAAATATGAGTAAAGCCGTCGCTTGGCCTTGAATAAACCTTGGTAGGCCTCCCCGTGGTCAGCTGCGCATAAAGCACTGCCGCCGAAATCCCGATTCCCTGCTGTCCCCTGCTCTGCTTGAGCCTGTGGAATTTGGAGCCGTAAAGCAGTTTTCCGAATATTCTTGGTATGTTCTTTTTTACAATCCCGGGCCCGTTGTCCTCGATAATAAGCTTGAATCTGTCGCCTGTCTCCCCGACGCGCTTTATTTCCACGTAAATCGTTGGCAGGATACGCGCCTCCTCGCATGCGTCAAGTGAGTTGTCAACTGCTTCTTTAATGCATGTCAGAAGCGATTTCTGCAGGTTCTCGTACCCCAGAAGGTGCTTGTTCTTCTCGAAGAATTCGGCAACCGATACTTCTTTTGCAGCTGCCATTTTCTCGGCAGTCAGTTCTTTTTCAACCATTTTTAATCATTCCCCTACTTCATTGGATTAAAAAGCCTCAAGTAAAACGAGAGGATTATTTTCACCAAAAACCTAATTTTGTTAGTATATGAAAAATATAAATATGTCAAGCAGTACAAGTATTTAAATATGTTGTTTATCTACTCAATAATATATAACTCTTTGTACATATTATAGTATCTGAAACTATTTAAGCTTGTTTTCAGTATCCTGCGCCTCTAAAATGCTTCGTCGTCGTCACTTTAACAGATTTCAATGCACCTGCGCACAACCCGTTAAAGCTCCTCCTTATCGTCATCGTTTTAACGGAACTCAAGTACTGAATCCACAAATTCGTTAAAACCATTCCTCTTTCTCTTTTTGTTTCCTGAGGAAAATATATGAAGTTACATGTGTTTTTCCGGAGAGCAGGAGCTCTATTGCATTCCGGGCATTTTTGACGTTTTCCGGGGCGCCGATTATTGCAACAGTTTTTCCGTATATCGAAATACTTGTCTTTGTCAGCTCTTCTATATTCGCACGTGCTTTGCCCCGCGTTCCGATAAGCCTGGATTTGTAGCGCTCCATTGATTTTTCGCTGATTCCGTAATCAGGAAGGCTAAGTATTTCAAGCACATTTTCCTCGCTTTTTAGAAGCATTGCATGCTCAGGTGAAAAACCGCGCGCTATCGCCATTACCGCTTCCCGCCCGCGAAGAGCATTCGCAGTGTCTTTTGCAATTATTTCGATATCGCCCTCTGAAGAAACCCGGAGCCTGCATTTGAATTCCTTTTCAATCTTCTTCTTTGTAGCGCCGCCTGTTCCTATAAGCACTGCTACGCGGTTTTCAGGAATCTTGAGGGTTATTGGCGCGGTTTGCATAATTACGAAGTACATTTCGCGCGGAATTTTAAAAGCATTAGAAACAGAGTAAATATATGCCTCTCAAACTCAAGCTCGACCTGCATCTTCATTCTGTACATTCCAAGGAGGCTTTCGGCACAATCAAGGAAATTGTTCTTAAAATAAAGGAAAAAGGGCTTGACGGATTTGCCTTAACAGACCATAATTCCATAGCGGGAAACAAAAAAGCTGCGCAATTGGCGAAAAAGCACGGCATTTTATTCATCCCTGCATGCGAGATAAAATCAAAAGACGGCGACATCATTGCGCTCGGCATCAAAAAAGAAATACCTAAGGGCTTATCTTCTGAAGAAACAATCGAGAGGATACATAAACAGGGGGCGCTGGCAGCTGCCGCGCATCCGTTTGCAGTTTTTCTTCACCCGAAAGGCGGTGTAGGAGAAAAGGTTTTTGGCTGCAAATTCGATTGCATAGAAGCCTTTAATTCGCGGACTTATATCGGGAATAAGAAATCGCTTTGCGCCGCGGAAGAATTAAACATTCCAAAAATCGCAGGAAGCGATGCTCATACAACCGGGGAAATCGGGAATGCGTATACGATTGTTAACTGCAAGAAAAACGTGAGCGCGGTATTGCAGGAAATAAAGGCGGGGCACACTGAAATCTACGGAAAAAACGCAAAAAGGCTATCTGTTTTAAAGTGGATGGGAAAGAAAATCCTCAAGAAATTCGGCGCGCTATAAGCATAAATAATAAACCCGATAATTATCGGTATATGTGGATTGCAAGATTCAGGCTAAAGGATGAAGCGGATATTTATTCTCCCTTGTGCCAAAAGCATCATATCGAGTTTTTCGGGTACCCGCTTACTTCTTTTAAGAAAAATAACAAGATGAATCTGCTCGTTGCAGGCACGCTTTCCGGAAAAGACGGCGATAAAGAAAAATTTCTTCTTGATTTGAAAAAAGATGGGCGTGTAAAGCGGGTAGAAGAGTCAAACGATTTTATCCTCATTCATGCAGCCCATCCACTGAAAAGAGAAATCTTGAGCGAAATCACTACATTCTATAATCCGGAATGCATAACAGTAAAGCCGGTCCGTGTCTCAAGCGACGGGTGGGAATATTGGGAACTTGCATGCCTTGATAAAAAAGAGCTGTCAAAAGCTATTAGAGCCGCACAAAAGCATTATCATGGGAAGCTATTTTCAATAAGAAAGGAAAGTCTGCGGACTATTTCTATGAGAGGCGTATTGCCTGATATGACCGAGAAGCAGAAAGGTGCAATTGAGCTCGCTTTCAAAGAAGGCTATTACGAATATCCGAAAAAGCTCACAATACCGGAGCTTGCAAAAATCGGAAACTGCGCTTATTCAACTTTCCAGGAACATCTGAAAAAAGCTGAGAAAAAAGCAATAGAGGATTTCTTTAAGTTTATTTAGGGCAATTCGCGCGAATTCATGCAAATTATATACCCGACAATTGTCGGCTGAAGTTATTAATAGAATCATTACTATATACAAGTAGTCAAATGTGATAAGCGATGTATAAGGAAACTTTAAAGAAGATAGAAGGAATAGGATTAGATGCCGGATGCGCTGTAACCAGCGGACTCCTCGTAGGGGGCGCATACCTTCAAGCAGAATCAGGTAATTACGAAGACGCAGCACTTGGAGTAGCTTTCGCCATCTATTTTGCAGGTGTGCCTATTTTAGACATTGTTCAGTATCTAAGAAAATCAAAAACCATCTAACCATGCCCATGTATGCCTAGAAATAAAATAGTGAGATATACACGCAATAACGAGTATCTACAGTAGCACTTAGTCGCACTTAACCTTCTTTGCAAGGTTGGGGTTGTGCTTGAACAGGATTTTGCACGAGCAGTTCTTGCAGAAAATGTCGCCTACGACTTTCTCGACTTCCACTGTGCTTCTGCAATTGTAGCAGATGTAATTTGTCATTTTTTATCATCTCTTTAAGCATTAGATAAAAATCCTGCCACTTACGTGGCAAGCTTTTGGGAATTTTTCAGCTTCGCTGAAAAAGCCTAGAGTGCAACGAAAGGACCCCGAATCCCAAAAAGCCGAGAGCGCAACGCCTTATGGTTAACAAGGCGAAGCGAACGGATTTTTCGCCATTTATTCTGTGCTGCGGGCGAAAACAGCTTGGAACTTAGTTCCATGATTTTTCGCCATCATTTTATGCTGTGGGTTAAATATTCTGTAATTATTCTATTCTTTATCTTCCTTTACTTTTTTAGCTTTTGCTTTTGTTGCTCTCTTTTTTGCAGGCTTCTCTTCAGTTTCAGCAGCTTCCTTTTTCTCTTCAACTTTAGTTGAAACAATCTCTTTTGGTGCAACTGCTGCCGGCGCTGCCTCCTCAACAAAAGCCTCGACCTCGCCCTTCATTATCCTTGATGCAACAGTCACCGGGCTGTATGCTCCGCCTGCAATGGTTATGTTGCATTTTCTGCATTTCCATATGCCTGCAGACTGCCTATCCAGCGTCAGGCGAAGGCATTGCGGGCAGACATGGTATGCGCGCGAACTTGCTTCTATTTTTGCAACTGCGTGCCTCACTTTGCTTCCGTATTTATTACCGAACCTGCCTGTTGTGCCTACTTTTTTTGTGTGCATAAAAATCATTTATTTAACCTGTGACCTCGGCTTTAGCCGGGGTCGCTCCAGTGCTCGAGGTTATGGGGACCCTCGGTGTACAAATAATCATTCATCTCCTTAAGCAATCTCAACCCTGCATCGCATGGGCATCTTGTCGCAAACGCGTTTAGCCGCCTGCTTTGCTGCTTGGAGGCCTGTTGCATTCACTTCAATAAGCATTATGCGATGAGATTTTCTGATTCGTGCTGCAGAACCCGAGGGCTTTCCAAAAGCATGCGCCATTCCCTGGTAGAATCGGTCTGCCTGGGCTATTGCTGCCTGGGCGTGCTCCCTTAAAATCTGGTGCGGGTAAACAAGAACCTTCATGAAGAAATTCTTCTCGTCAAGAGTCTTTCGAAGATGCGAGTTCGCGGAAACACGGCCCGATTCAAGAGAATTGTGGCGCACCTGCGCATTTTCGCATGATACGACATAGACCTTTTTCTCGAATTTGCCGCGCATTGCAAGATTACCCATCTCAAAAGTATGAAGCTTCGAACCCGGAACTCCTTTTATATATGCCTTCCTATGAACAGTGACTGCTGTGCGTGTATACGGCCTCCTGAATTCCCTGTATATTCTTGCTCTTCTTAAACCCATAAATATCCCTAAGATACCCTAATGCAGTAACTATTATAACGAAAGAAGACTTATAAATCTATCGAGCTTCCCCAAAAGCTCGAGCATTGGAATAACCTCGCTTACGGCGAGGTTATTTTTACCTCGCGCTTTTGAAAATCCTTCGGATTTTCACGCTTTTTCTTAATGAAAATCATGGCACTTGCGTGCCAAGCTTTCGAACCTTCGGTTCGAAAAGCTAAAAGCGCTCGGCTTTGTGCCTAAGCTAACAGAGTATGCTTTCAAAAAATTCTCAACCGTCCTCATTGTATACGGCTCAACAGGCAATTTTGCCAGTTCATCCAGCGAAAACCAGCCATATTCCTGCCCTTCTGAATTAAGCTTTACTTCGCCTGAATTTGTTTTGCATGCGTAATCGATAAAGATGAAATGCCTCTTTTTCCAGAATGCAGGGTCGAAAATGAATTCCTGAATGCAGATAAATTCAATATCCGAAATATCAAGCCCTGTTTCTTCCTTTATCTCGCGCCTGAGCGCATCTTCAGCACGCTCTCCAAGCTCGATATGCCCGCCAGGAACAACGAATTTGCCCGCCCATTTATGGGATTTCATCAGAAAGATTTTGCCTTCGGGGTTGAAAATCAGCGCGCCTACTGTGGGTTCCGGGAACTGTTGCTCTGCCATGTATTTAGATTATGTCCAAGAATATAAGAGCTTTGAGGCAATAGAAATCCAAAAACTAAGCATATAAATACTGCTTCACAATGTCTTTTATGCCCTTTGCCGTGGGGGGGGGGGGGGGGGGGGGGGGGGGGGGGGGGGGGGGGGGGGGGGGGGGGGGGGGGGGGGGGTGGGGGGGGGGGGGGGGGGGGGGGGGGGGG
>CABMCT010000076.1 GCA_902384675.1 uncultured archaeon
CAGATGATTATTCACCAGGAGGAAAAGCAGGGCTTCGTCCGGATAGAGCTTTAATAGTTTACGCGAATAAAGTTAGAGAGGCTTACAGGGATTGCCCGATAGTTTTAGGTGGCCTTGAGGCAAGTCTGCGCCGCCTTGCGCATTATGATTACTGGGACAATGAGGTTAGGCGTTCGGTGCTTGTTGACGCTAAGGCGGATATCCTTGTTTACGGAATGGCTGAAGCGCAAATTGTTGAAATTGCAAAACGGCTTAAGAATAGAGAAAGCTTGCATTCGCTCAACGATATACGGGGAACTGTTGTTATAAGAAAAGATTTGAGCTTTTTTAAAGAATATAAAAGCATTCCTTCTTTTGAAGAAGTTAAAGAGGATAAAAATAAATACAACTTGGCATTTCGCGAAATTTATTCCCAAATGAATCCGTTTAACGCAAAAGCAATAGCGCAGAAACACGCTGACAGATTTGTTGTGCAACTTCCGCCAGCATACCCGCTATCAACTGAAGACCTCGATAGGATATACAATCTCAATTACGCGCGCGCATTGCATCCTGCATATGACAAGCTCGGAGGAGTCAAAGGTTTTGAAACGGTGCGTTTTTCGATAATTTCTCACAGGGGGTGCTGCGGTATGTGCAGTTTCTGCTCGCTCTATATGCACCAGGGCCGTATCATCCAGAGCCGCAGTGAAGAATCTATCCTGAAAGAGGCAAGATTACTTTCGCGTATGAAAGATTTCAGGGGAACAATAACCGATATCGGCGGGCCAACGGCAAATTTATATCAAGCAAGTTGCAGCCGATGGAAGAGAGATGGGTTTTGTGATAATAAAAGCTGCCTCAATCCTTCAACCTGCAAAAATCTTGAATTAGGATACAAGAAAAGCCTGAATTTGTATAAAAAAATAGCAGAGATTCCCGGAGTTAAACATGTTTTTATAAGCAGCGGCCTGAGATATGATTTATTAACTGGAGACGATGCAGAGGAATATTTAACTCAAATTTGTAAGTTCAATATAAGTGGCCAGATGAAAGTCGCGCCTGAGCATGTAGTTGATGCAGTCTTAGAAAGTATGAACAAGCCAAATGTATCTTCGTATGAGAAGTTTCTTAAACAGCTCGACAAAGTAAATGTAAAAATAAAAAAGAAAACTTATCTTGTTAATTATTTTATAACAAGCCATCCGTCGTCAGGTTTGAAAGAGGCGCTTGAACTTGCCCTGTATCTTTCTAAGCGAAAAATTAACCCTGAACAAATTCAGGATTTTATACCTCTGCCTATGACTTTTGCTTCCTGCCTTTACTATACCGGAGTAAACCCGTTTACGGGTAAACACGTTTATAGCGCAAAAACATTTAAAGAACGAAAAATGCAGAGAGCGCTTATCCAGCATAAAAATCCCAAGAATAAGCAGTTAGTGCGGGAGGCCTTGAAGGCCTTAAAAGCAGAGCATTTAGGGAAGGCTTTGCAGTAAATTTCTGGAAATTCTAGCCTGCAATTTACCCGTGAACCAGTCCCGTCGATGGGCGGGACGGTTCAGGGTTTCACACAACGAGCGAAACCCTTAAAAATCAGAAGCCATGGCTGTCAGGCCGTGGAGCTTCACCTTTAAATGATGTTTTGTATAAAGCGACATACCCTGAAGCTGTAATACAGCTTCAGGATTAATTCGTACTATCATTTTTCCTGCGCCATCAAGGCTTGGAAAAATGATGTACTCACTGGAGCCCGCACGGGCATAGCCCGTGGAATTCTGGCAAAGGGATTAAAAAAAAGACCCCTCCCCCCGAAAATAGGGAGAGGGTCCGTGGCTTTGGCTCCCTTACGGGAACCCTGTTTAAAAAATAACATTTTTATACATGCATATTCAATCCTTTTAGGGTATATTTATGAAAGCGTTTACTTTTTGAAGGGGCTTTTTGACGCAAATCCTGTGCTATAAATTGTGTTAATTTCTCGTTATGGGAGTTTACCCCGTTAGAGAAGTATCGTATATTTTGTATTTTGCAGGGTTTGCTCATTATTTTTCTCTAACGGGGTTTACAAAATACGATTTTACGTTAAAATACTTAAATCCAAGTTAAATATACTTGTTTCTACCAAAGAGAATGTTTTGTTATATTTATAAACAATAAAATCAATGCAGCAGGAATTTGTAATAAGTTCGTTGGGCGTAATCAGCCCTAACGGCATAGGCAAAGAAGCGTTTTGGAAGTCGCTGGAAAATCGGGTTTCTGCGATTTCGAAGATTGAGTCTTTTCTAACGGATAAATTTTCCGTTAACTACGCAGGGGAAATTAAGAATTTTGACCCCAAAGTTTTACTCGGCCCAAAAGGCTTGCGTAATTTAGACAGAAGTTCGTTATTCCTGATGACTGCGGCAAAACTCGCGCTTGACGATGCAAAGCTAACAATAACCGAAGCAAATACCGACGATATCGGCGTTTCAACAGGCACAACCTACCCGCATTTATGGTCGATGATTGAATTCGACAGGGAAGTTTTTAAGGAAGGCTTGGACTTTTCAAACCCTGCGCTTTTTCCTTCAACCGTTTTAAATGCAGCTTCTTCCCAGGTATCTATACGTTTTAATATCCAGGGGTTTAACGCGTCAATAAGCACCGGATATACTTCCGGCCTTGAAAGTCTCAAATATGCACTTGTGGCGCTTGAAACAGGCAAGGCCAAAACTGTTTTGTGCGGTGCGGTTGAATCGCTTGCGATTTCTTTATTTTTCGGTTTTTATAAATTAGGTTACATGGCAGGCATAAACGGAGAAATGCTTAGCTGTCCGTTTGACAAGCGAAGAAATGGGCCGTTGCTTTCCGAAGCAGCTGCTGTTTTTTCTGTAGAGAGCGCTGAGAGTGCAAAAACACGCCAGGCTGATATTTTGGCAAAGA